>CAMPBB010000102.1 GCA_946635125.1 uncultured Clostridia bacterium | reverse complement strand
ATTGCATGAATGGAGTCACATTAAAAGACTATCAAAACATTTTTGAGCAAGATGACTTGATTGACTTTGACAACAACAAAAGTGGAATTGTTGGGTTCACTCTTTTAAATAACAAAGAATTAAGAGCAAGTGGCAAATATGAAATGAAAAAGAATGCCAATCTTGTTAGCCAAAATTCATTTTACTCAATGATTGCTTACTCTCAAAAACTTATGAGCAGGGCTTTGGCTGAAATTTTGAGTGGTTATGTTTGCCCAAAACCAACAAGTGATAGTTGCACATATTGTCGTGTTAAAACATTTTGCCCATATAGATTTTTGAAAGTAAAACACAGAAAAGACAATTTTGATGTTGAACAAGAAAACTTTTTTGAAGAGGTGACAAAAAATGCCTAAGGAATTAAAGAAAGAACAAAAAGATGCAATAAGCCTTGAAAAGAACTTAATTGTTCCAGCAAACGCCGGCAGTGGAAAAACTTTTGTTATGTTAAACAGGGTTGCACACTTTGTTGCAGACAAGAACCAAAGTGTTTTGGATTTTTTGCTAATAACTTTTACTGACGCTGCAGCAAGCCAAATGCAGTCAAAACTTCAACAAAATCTTTTGAATAGGTTTAGGGAAAGTTCATCTTTTGAACAAAAAAAGCACATAAAAGAAGAGTTAAACAAATTAACAATTGCAGACATTTCAACAATTCACACATTTTGTTACAAGATAATCAAAAAATATTTTTATGTTGTTGGTATTAGTGCAAACTCTTCAATTTGTGATGAAGATATGGCAGATTCGTTAAAAGAAAAGGCAATGCAGTTAACACTAAATCATTTTTCCAATCAAAAAGATGAAGATTTTTTAATGCTTTTAAAAAGTTATGACACAAAAAGAAATTTTGAAACAATTCGTGAAATGATTTACAAGATTTTTAATTCGCTTCAAAATCAAATTGAAGAAAATTCTTTTGAAGAAAGAATTGAAAAAGTTTACACAGAATATCAAAAAACCTCAATCACAAGTGTTATAAATAACTATATCACAAATGCTTTTGATTATTTCATACAAAAGTTTGAAAACCTGAAAACAAGGGCTCAAATGGCTGGATGCAGTCAGGCAGTAAAACTAACAGAAAGCGTTTTGCCCAAAATTTTAACCATAAAAAAAGAGAATTCTTTTTTGGAGAACCATAACTTAATCTTTAAGCAAATGGTGGGATTTTCAAACAAACCGTCAAAAGTTTTGGATGAAGACCGCAGTTTTGTTGATGAATATGGGATTTTGAAGGCTGATTTGGTCGCAGAAATTAAAAATATTAAAGAAAAAGTTTTGTTAAATGAAGATGTTGCATCACTAAAACAAGACCTTCTTTGGTGTAAAACAAATGTGTTAACTCTTGTCAAGATGGAAAAGTTTTTTAAAGAAAAATATGACAGTTTAAAAAGAGATAGAGAAGTTTTGGATTTTTCTGACCTTGAACATTTTGCTTACAAAATTTTGAGTGACGAAAAAGTTTGCGATGAGATTAAAAAAACATATAAGCAAATTTTTGTTGATGAATATCAAGATGTTAATGATGTTCAAGAGGCAATAATTCAAAAAATAAGTGGAAAAGAAAACACATTGTTTTTAGTTGGAGACCCAAAGCAGAGCATCTATAGATTTCGTAACACAAATCCACAAATAATGCTTAATAAATTAAAAGATTATGAAAGCGGAGAAGGAAAACAGTCAATTCCACTTTATTACAACTTCCGAAGTGATGAAAACATATTAAACTTCTCAAACTTTTTGTTTTCGCAAATCATGACAAAAGAAAGTCTTGGAATAGATTATAAAAATGATGGAATGTTTGAGTGCGGAATAAATTATCCAAAAACAAGCATTCCAAGCGTTGAGTTGTGCGTTATTCCATATGAAAAGAAACAAAAAGAGAAAGTTGTTCCAACAGATGTGTATAGCGTTATGGACGCAGAACTTGAAGAAGATGAAGACAATATTTACGCCAAAACGGAAGCAGATTTTATTGCAAGCAAAATTTCAACACTTTTGTTGGGTGGCACAAAAATCTTTGACCCAGATTGTGATGGTATAGACCATTTAAGGCAAGTTGAATACAAAGATATTGCAATTTTGTATCGCTCAAAAGGTGATTATCTTGAAACAATTTTGAATCGCTTAAAAGAATATGGAATTCCAGTAAAAGCACAAAGTAGTGAAAATGTTTTAGACACAATTGAAGTCCAAGTTTTGCTTAACTATTTAAAACTTTTAGTTAACACTCAAGATGACTATGCACTAACTTCATTTTTAACAAGCCCAATAATTTCATTAAGTTTTGATGAACTTTCAAGTCTTTCAAAAAGAAATGACGAAAGTTTTTGTGAAATAATAAAACAAAAACAAAATGAAAATGAAAAGATAAAAAAGGCTTTTAATCTCATAGAAGAAGGGCGATTAAGGCTATTAAACGAAACAATTTATGATGTTTTAACTTGGCTTTGTGAAAAAACAAGTTACAAATGTTTGTTGTTATCAATGGAAGATGGAGACACAAAACTTGAAAATGTGAAATCGTATATTGATGACTTTTTAGGGCATTCTTATAATCATGACATTGTTGAATATCTTTCTTTTGTTGAAGAAAATGAAAAGATTGATTTAAAAAGAAGTGCAAGTGGTGAGAGTAACGCAATTAGTGTTTTAACCATGCATCACTCAAAAGGATTGGAATTTCCAATTTGTTTTGTGTGTGACATGGCTCACGAATTTAACACAAGAGACCAAATGGGGCCAGCACTGTTTAGTCCAACACTTGGAATTGGTGTTCAAAAGTTTGACAGAGAAAACAGATTTAAGCAAAGCACAATTGCAAGGTCGGCAATCATTGTTGACGAAAAAGAGAAATCTTTTGGTGAAGAGATGAGAGTTTTGTATGTTGGATTAACAAGAGCAAAAAATCACTTATATGTTATTGGAAAAGCAAAACTAAATGGGCTTTGCCATGACACTTCGTTTTATGCTTTTAGGCATAAGCAAGATTATATGTCAATTATTTTGTCATGTTTAAAAGATGAGTTAATTGAAAGCATGAAGATGGGCAAAGAAGTTATCAAAGTGAAAACAGGTGATAACACAAGTTTTGTTATCAATGTTTTAAATCCAAATCTTGATGAAGAGGAAGAGCAAAAAACAGAAGAACAAATCATTGACTTTAACGCAAAGAGCATTTTGGATGAAATTAAACAAACAGACAAAATTATTTTAGAGCAAACAAAAACATCAAATATTGCTTACAAAACAAGTGTGTCAAGAATTATGGAAAAAGAAGATTCGAAAGTTTTGCATCCTCAAAGCGTTCAAAAACTTTTGGTTAAAGATGACAACATAACCCCAGACAAAATTGGAACGGCTTATCATAAAGCCATGGAAGTTATTCCTTTTAACATTAAAGAACAAGATATTGAAACTTTTTTGAGAGATAATTTGGAGTTTGAAGAATTTAAACTTATTAACATTGAAAAGATAAAAAAGTGTTTAA
>CAMPBB010000101.1 GCA_946635125.1 uncultured Clostridia bacterium | reverse complement strand
ATAGATGAATTCTTTAAACAATTTGGTTTTGATGATAGACACGATGCATATAATTTTCTAAATGAATGTATTTCAGTGTTACCACAATCTGAAAAAGAAGCACTTATTGATGCGGCAATAGAAAATCAAAAACTGACAATTGCACAAACTTATGGTTATAACTCTGTTCAATCAGCCATGGAAGCTGCTCAAGAAGCTGCTAAAACACAAACACTAACCCTTGATGGAGCACTTCAAATTCAATCAGAAGAATATGCTGATGTACAAAATATTATTGCACGCAGATTTGGTTTTAAAGATTATCAGCATGCCGTGGAATATCTCAATGCTCACAAAGTAGTAAGTGAAGAAACTGATGTTGTGAATTTTGATGACTTGATCTCCAAAACAATGGTAAAAGAGTTTAATAAACTTGACAACTATCAATCTAACGCAATAAATTCCATAAAAGCACAGTCATGGCCTCAAGAAGTTACTGACTATGGTGAATTTAATCAAATGATGTATGAAATGAAATCATCAGATGTTTTTAAAGAAATTTATTACAACAAAATGCTTTCAAGCAAAAACTATGGTTATGGTGTGGATAATGTTGCAAATTCTATGTATTCCGATCTAGTGGACAAAGTTGGAGTGGATGATGCAAATAAATATGCAGAAATTCCAACAAAACAAACAACATTAGAAAGTGCAATTGATTCAATAAATAGTGATCAAAACCTTTCAATTTCTGAAATGATAGACCCTTCTATGTTATGGCTTAGTGGGGTTGGCATTGTTTCTGGAACAGTGTTAAAATCTATTCCTGGAATCAAAGCGTTAGCAACAAAATCAAAACAGAAAAAACTTGTAAAAAGCATAGTTGAGCGTAGTGAGCAAGTTAAAGCAGATGCTGAAACAAGAAAAAAATAATAAATTATTAAATAAATATGTTATAAAAAATAAAATGGCTACATTAAAATAGCGTTTTGTTTTTTATTTTATGACTTGACTGAATTATATTGGCAATGTTTTGTTGTTATTTTGTGTTTACAACATTTCTTTTTGTATTGCGATATCTCATTTTGTTGGATTCCAACTAATGAAAATTAAATTATTAATGCATTTTGTATGGCTAGTGCTTGGCTTGGGTGTTGAGTGTCTGTGCATATTTTTTATGTTATACATGAGTAAAAAGGAGAAAAGAAGATTTTTATGTGTGAAAAAAATAATGTTAGAGCAGATTTGCATGTTCATATTGATGGTAGAATAAATGAAGAAAGTATCATCAAAACTTTGAAAAAAGCTCAAAATGATGGTTGTAAAAAGTTGTGTATTTTAGAGCATTCCCATTTAAATATTTTAGATGATTTGTTGTCTCTTTTAAAAAAGGGAGAAGTTGATAAGTATTTTAAAGGTAGTTTGATAATTGGTTGTGAATATGACACGCTAATTGATGCGCATTTTGTAAATGAAGATGGTTCAAATTATGATAATTATATTTCACATATTTTGGTTTATATGTCTTTAGAAGATGCAATAGCAATTAACAAAAATGTAATTTTACATAATAGAAATGGTGAACAAGATTACATTCAAGATTATGAGCAAATTATTGGTAAAATAAATGGCTTACAGTTTGCAAAAGATTTGCAGTTGCCAACAATTGATGAATTAAAAAAACAAGAAACAGATCACATAGGAAAAGATTTGCATGCATGGATTGTTAAGGATGAAAACAGAAAAGCTAAATATATGAAAGCATTATCTACTGATGAAACAATAATTGATTATCCAGCTCCTTTTGTTAGAAACATTATGCAAAAACCATCGTCCCCACTTTTTTATAAGCCAGCCTCGGTTCCTTTTAGTTCTGAATTGTTTAAAATTATACGCAAAAAAGTGAAAAGTGCAACAATTGTTTTAGCTCATCCAGCATAAATGAATACTAATTTTAATACTCAATTTTATTTAGACACCATGATGAGTTATCAACAAAACCTAAACATAAAAACCTTTGATGGAATTGAACCAAGATATTACCTAAACACCAAGGCGGAACAAGATTATTTAATAGATTTTGCTAAAAAACACAATTTCATAATGACTGCTGGCTCTGATTCTGTTAAAATTGATGGATTAATGTACTTTAACAGAGATGGTAAAAAATTGTTTTTTAGACCAACACTTGGGAATGCTTTGGGCACTTCTTACGATATTGGCAATGTTGATATTTGTGAAGAAAACGGACAACAAATAGTTGTTGTTAAAAATGGTGGTTCTCCACTTGAGGTTGATAAAGACTTATTTGAAGATATAAAAGTTGATTGTAAAAAATATATAAAAGAAAAAAATAAAGAACTTTTTGTGTGAAAGTGTATTGTTAGTTTTTTTAATATCAATTTTTTTTACTATGCAACAAAAAAGGACCAAGTGGTCCTTTTTTTATTTAATTTTTCCAACAAATTGTGCATTTTTTCCAAGGTCTTCTTCAATTCTTAAAAGCTGGTTATATTTTGCAACTCTGTCACTTCGAGAAGGGGCACCAGTTTTAATTTGTCCAGCACAAGTGGCTACTGCAATGTCTGAAATATAGCAATCTTCGGTTTCTCCACTTCTGTGAGAGATGATTGAGTTAAATCCAGCGTCTTTTGCCATTTTGATTGCGTTTAGTGTTTCAGAAACTGTTCCAATTTGATTTAGTTTAATAAGGATTGCGTTAGCTGACTTATTTTCAATTCCTTTTTGCAGAATTTTTGTGTTTGTCACAAACAAGTCATCACCAACAATTTGGATTTTTTTGCCAAGTTTTTTTGTAAACTTTTTCCAAGCATCCCAGTCATCTTCATCAAATCCATCTTCAATTGAAACAATTGGATATTTTTGAATTAAATCTTCATAATAGGAAAGAAGTTCATCGGCTGAAAACAGTTTTTTGCTTTTCCAGAAATAATAGCCATCTTTTCCAAGTTTTTTGGCTTCATTTCTCATTTCACTTGCCGCAACATCGAGAGCAATTTGAAAGTCTTTTTTAGGGGTAAATCCAGTCTGTTTTATTGCTTCAACCAAGAAGGCAAGGGCTTCTTCGTCTTTTTTGAATTTTGGAGCAAATCCGCCTTCATCACCAACAGCTGTTGAATAGCCTTTTTCATTTAAAACTTTTTTAAGAGTGTGAAAAACTGTGTCACACCACAAAAGGGCTTCACTCCAAGATTTTGCCCCAGTTGGCATAATCATAAACTCCTGAATGTTAAGGCTGCTGTCGGCGTGTTTTCCTCCATTTATCACATTCATCATTGGGCATGGAAGAGTTTTTCCAGAACCCAAATATTTGTAAAGTGGAACTTTTTTGCTGCTTGCGGCTGCTTTTGCAACTGCTAGTGAAACTCCCAAAATTGCATTTGCACCAAGTTTGGCTTTGTTGTCTGTGCCATCTAAATCAATCATAATTTTATCGATTTTTGCTTGATTAAACACATTTTGTCCCAAAACTGCTTTTGCAATTTTTGTGTTAACATTCTTAACTGCCTTTAACACAGATTTTCCAAAATAATAACTTTTGTCGCCG
>CAMPBB010000100.1 GCA_946635125.1 uncultured Clostridia bacterium | reverse complement strand
CATGAAGTTTGTCTGAAAGAGTGTTAATTCCATCAAAATTGTTTTCAATGTGAAGCCAGTTTTTCAAGTTTTCAAATTCTTGAACACTCTTTTCACTCAATTTTTCTCTTTCCTTTTCATCAAGTTCAATAATTGAAAGTTTTGCTTGTTCTTTTTCAAAAACTTTGTCGCCAAGTTTTGCCATATATCCCAAAACTCCAAAGAACTCTTTGATGTTTTCTTTATCTTCTTCTGTTTGTTCTTTTGCTTTTGGTGATTTATATTCCTCAATTGCCTTAATTGTTCCCTCTAAGTTTAATCCTTTTTGTTGAGCGCTTTTAACAATTTTTGCAATTTTTGTCCAATCTCTTTCTTTTCTTTCAAATTGCTTATTTCTTTGCAATTGCGCCAAAGCTTCTTGAGCATTGTTTGCAAGCTGTTCAATTTTTGAAAAGTCAATTAAGTCAATTTTTTCAATATTTTGATTTTGTGTTAAATAATAAACACTTTCATCTAATTTCTTTTTCTCTTCTTCATCTTCAAAGTTTGGTTTTGCAACTTTTATTGCTGTTATGCAGTCCTCCCATCTCAAAACAATATCTTTTTGTGCTTCATGCAATTGCCTTGACCTAATTTCAACTTGGGCAAGTCTAGCAAATTCTTCACTTAAAGATTTAAATGCTTCATCTTCTTTTGGAAGTCCTTTTGCAAGAAGTTCATTCATAACTTTGTTAATGCTTTGCATTTTCTTAAAGTTTTTGTTTAATGTTTGTGTGTTTTGCTTGTTTGTTTCAACAGCTCTGCTCACAACATCTTCAAAATCTATAGCAAACAAATATGCTGCACTAAGGTCAACCCTGTAATCAATTTTTTCGTTAATAAATTCATTGGTTGGCAAACTTTCTTTTTGAGCTCTATCTTTGTATGCTTTGTAAAGCTCTTCTGTTGTTTGATAATCTTCATTTTTCATAACAAGCAAAATGCTTTCAGCAAATTTGTTAACATCATCCAAAACTTGTGCGTCTTTGTTTAGTTTTTTCTCAACAGTTTGATATTGCTCCACTGTTAACTTCCCAAGTTTGTTAACATAAACATAATCTTTGTTGTTTTCATTATCTTTAATGATTTGTGAAATTTCTGTTTTTTCTTCTGTAACAGCTTTTAAAACATCGCTTAAAATCAATGCTTTTAACTCATCTTTTGTTTCTTTGCTTTCAAGGTTTAACCCTTTTTCTGGAATATTTTCAACAAAAGATTTTAAGGCATTAAACTTTTCAATTACTTCTTTTTGGTCTTGTATATGTAAGCCAATGCTGGTTGACAAATATTCAACTGGAACAAAATCTTTTCTGCTCAAAATTTCTTTTTGAAGTTCTTCCGCTTCAAAAGCATTGCCATAATCTTTTTGTTCAAAAACATTTTCAACTCTTTTTAAATAATCGCTTATTTTTTGAGAATATTCTTCTCTAACACTATCAAGAATTTCTCCATATTCTTTTGCACCAAGTTGTTCACCATAATTAATGAAAGCATAATAATTTTGAACAAGATTTAAGTCAGCTAATTTTTGTTCAATTTCTTTTTTAACATCTGCTGAAACATTTTTTCTTGCTTTGTATTCTTCAAGTTTTTCTTTAAAGTTTTGGTCTGTTAAAATTGCTTTGTCTTCTTCAATTGTTTTTGCAAGAGTTTTTGTTTCATCATAAGTTCTGCTTAACATATCAAACATCAAACCTTCTTGTTCGTGTTTTTGATATCCTCCAAGCCAAAGTGTTGCTGTGTCAATTCTATCTTGGGTGTTTTTGTTTATTGTTTCATCTTCCAAACTTTGTGTGATTGCTGTTTCAAGTTCTTCTTCACTTAATTTTGGATTTGCCTTAATGTGGGCAACAACCTCTTCAACCTCTTGTTGTTGCAACTCTTCAAAGATTTCTGGGTATTTTTCATTGTATTTATCATTTGAAACACCAGCATAATATATTCTTGTTTTTAAGTCAAACTTATTATATTCATTTCTTAAATCAAGATTATCTTCATAAATCTTTAAGCCTTCACTAGTTGAATATCCGCCAGCTTTTCTTATTTTTTCTTCAACTGCTTGAATCTTTTTGTCAAGTTCCAAATATTTTAAATAATCACGATTTGTTGTTTTTTCAAACATTTGTTGAAGGTGTTGTCCAACCAAAATTTTGATGGTGTTTTCTTGTTCTTTTGTTAAAGCGTTAATGTCAAACTTGTTTTTTGGTCCAAATTTTGCATCAAGTTGAGCTTTTGTTATTGGGCTCATTTGAGTTAAAACTCCCTCAAACTCACGATATTTTTTCTTTGAAAACATTGTGCTTAAAAATGATTTTGCTTTTTCCCATTTTGAGTATGTGTTTGTTTCATAAATGCCATCAATAACTTTTCCGTTTGCAAAAGCATTGTTTAATGAGTTAGATAAAACCGCACCCAAAATTCCAGCAACCCAAGTGTTGTCTTTTTCAATTTTTGCAAGAGTTTTCATTGCGTCAACTCTAAATAATTCACCCAAAATGTTGTTGTCAGACCTTCTTGGCAAAAATCCTGCTGCAAGTTGAACGGCTGCCAAACTTGCTGCCGCATCTTTAATTAAACTAGAAATTTTTTGATATTCATCGGCACTTGGAACACCCATCACTCCGCTAACTCCAAATTGCTTTTCCAAATCTTCAAAAGACTTGTCGCAAACAAGAGAACCCATGTGTTTTAACACAGAATAAATTTGTTCATCTTTTGTTCCCTTTGTTGAATATTGAACCTCATAAGATTTTTCAACAGCATTCTTTCTGCGGTTGATGCGATATTTAACTTTGTCAAGGGCAATTCTTCCAGCATTTCTAAACATTGACCTGTCGTTCACAGCAACTGTTCCAGCCTCTAAATCTGAGTTTCCAATGAGTTTTATTTTTATGTTCTTTTGCAGATTTGTCATAAATTCATCAAACTCTCCAGCCTCAACTGTGACAAGTTTTAAATCTTTTCCAAGAACAAACTCTTTTGTTCCATCAAAAAGTGTTGGAATTTGTTTTGCATTATTATCTGTTAAAAGCGCTGGGTCATAATAATTTTCACCATTTGCAGTTAAGATTGGACTTGCAAACTTGCTTAACTTAGACTTATCTATTTTTGTTTCTGGCACAAGAGATAACAAAAGTGCTGGGTCATATGTCATTCTTTCTGCTGAAATAAGTTTGATTAAGTCACCAACGCTTGCTGCTTCTTTAACGCCCTTAACAAGTGCTTTGTCTGGGTCTAGGTCACTCATTGCTCTGCCAGCAGTCAAAAATTCTGTTTTCTTTCTTGAAAGCCTTGCTTGTTCAAGCATTTTGCCTTCATCTGTTGAAAGCATGCTGTTTCTTCTTGCTCCAGATGCGTCAATATAGTTTTGAATTGCCATGTCACGAGCAAATTCTTGCCCCAAAAGCCTAAATGTTCCAATTCCGCCATTCAAGTTCCAAAAGGCATTCTCATAGTCTTTTGTAATGTAACTTTTAACGCTGTTAATTGGCATGCCTAGTGCTTCAACTTTTTTGTCCTCATCTTTTAATGATTCAAAATCTTTTGATG
>CAMPBB010000099.1 GCA_946635125.1 uncultured Clostridia bacterium | reverse complement strand
AGAATGGAAATGGTTTTTTAGGCTTACTTAGCTCTGTTAATGGTGGAGCACTTTCTAATGGAGCAATTTTAGCTTTAGGGGTTATCCCATACATTTCGGCTTCCATCATAATTCAACTTTTAACAGTTGCAATTCCAGCTTTGGAAAGACTTTCAAGAGCTGGGGAAGAGGGAAGAAGAAAAATAACATTTTACACAAGAATAACAGCGCTTATTTTTGCGCTAATTCAAGCAATTGCAATCGTTATAACCTTTTCTGCTTCAGATTCAATTAACCCAGATGCATTGGGTGTTTCAATGCCTAGCTGGTGTGTTTCAGCAATTATTGTTCTTGTTTTGGTTGCTGGAGCAATGTTTACATTGTGGCTTGGTGAAAAAATAACAGATTTGCAAATCGGAAATGGTGTGAGCCTACTTGTTTTTGTTGGAATCGTTTGTTCAGCAGGACAAGCAATTTTACAAGCATTTAGTGGTGTTTTCAAGGGAAACCTTGACGGACTTTGGACAATCATCATCTTTGCAGCAATGTTATTTGTTGTGTTTGCACTCATTGTTTTTGTTGACTTAGCTGAAAGAAGAATTCCAGTTAATTACGCAAAACAAGTGAAAGGCAGAAAGATGTATGGTGGACAATCAACACACATTCCAATTAAAGTTAACAGCAGTGGTGTTCTTCCAATCATTTTTGCAACAGCGTTAGTTGCTTTCCCTCAACTAATCATGCAACTTGTTGGGGTTACTCAAGGAAATGAATTCTATGACTGGTGGGCAGCATGGCTTGGAACAGGAACAGCAATATACTTTGTTGTTAACGCAGTGTTAATCTTTATGTTCACATATTTCTATGCACAAATTGTGTTTAATCCAGAAGAAGTGTCAAGAACTCTTCAACAAAATGGAGGATTTATTCCAGGCATTCGTGCAGGAAAACCAACAACAGATTATTTAAAGAAAATATCAAGAAGAATAACATTTTTTGGAGCTTTGTATCTATCAATATTATTCGTAGTTCCAACAGTTGCGTTATCACTTGTTCCAACAGGAACAGTTGTTGGTGGAAGTTTGGTTAACGCCTTTACGGTAACGGGATTACTTATTGTTGTTAGTGTGGCACTTGAATTTGATAAACAATTAAATGCGCAACTTATTGCGAAAAACTATCGAGGCTTTCTAAAATAAAACAATTCTTTGAATATTGGAGGATAATATGATTAGACTTGTAATCTTAGGCGCCCCAGGCAGTGGGAAAGGAACACACACCTATAAAATTGCAAAAAAGTATAACTTAAAGCATGTTGTTGTGGGTGATGTTGTAAAACAAGAAATTCGAAACAAAACAGCTCTTGGCAAAATCATGTATGATTACACAAGTGTTGGAAAATTTGTTCCAAGCAACATTGTTGTTGATGTGTTAAAAGCCCAAGTGAAAGACCTTAAGGGGTTTGATGGCTTTATTATAGACACCGCACCAATTAACATGGAGCAAAAAGAAGCAATGAGTGATTTCATCATTGATGGAGTTATATGGCTTAAAGTTGAGAATTTCAACCTTTTACGAGAAAGGATTTTAAATCGCCTTATTTGCCCAAATTGCAGGCGTGTTACAACGAAATCAAAATATCCAAACAAAGTGTGTCCATGCTGTGGAAGCACTTTGGAAGAAAGATATGATGATAACATCGAAACTTTTAACAAAAGAATTGCTCAATTTGAAGAAAAGACCATGCCAGTTATAAGAGATTATCAAAAACAAGGCAAAGTGATTGAAATTGATGCCGAAATGGCAAAGCAGGATGTATACTCGCAAATTTGTGACAAACTAGATAATTTTATTAAAGTTAACTCTTTAAAATAATTAAAAGTGTGGGAAAGTTATGATTATAGTGAAAACTGAAAAACAAATTGAAGCAATGCGAGAAAGTGGAAAGATTTTAAGGGATACTCTTTTAAAAGTTGAAGAGTTCATAAAACCAGGTCTTACCACAAAAGAAATTGATAAATTTGCTCACAGATATATTGTAAGTCGTGGTGCAAAGCCAAGCTGTTTGGGATATATGGGATATCCAGCAGCCACATGCATTTCTGTTAATGAAGTGGTGGTGCATGGAATTCCAGATGACAGAGTAATCCAAGATGGCGATATAGTAAGCGTAGACCTATGCGTATTATATAAAGGTATGCACACTGATGCAGCAAGAACATTTTGTGTTGGAAATGTTAGTCCAGAAAAACGAAAACTTGTTGAAGTAACAAAGGAAAGTTTTTTTGAAGGAATTAAACACATCAAAGCTGGTTCTCGTGTTGGTGACATTGGTTCTGCGGTTCAAAAATATGCAGAAAGTTTTGGTTATGGAGTGGTTAGAGATTTGCAAGGGCATGGAGTTGGATGTTCAATCCACGAAGACCCAGGCATTCCAAACTATGGCAGAGCTGGAACAGGTGAATTTTTGAAAGAGGGCATGACAATTGCTGTTGAACCAATGATAACTTTGGGAACATATGAAGTGTATGTTTCAGAAGATGGTTGGACGGTTTCAACTGATGATGGTCAGCCTGCCGCTCACTATGAAAACACCATGGTTGTCACAAAGGACGGAGTTGAAATCTTAACTTTGTAAGAAATAAAATTTGTCAGGTGAATTTTATGGAAAACGAATTTAAAATCGGTCAAATTGTATATTCAACACAAGGTAGAGATAAAGGGGATTATTACATAGTTTTAACTGCTAGTTCTAAATATTTATTTGTGGCAGATGGAAAATATAAAAAAATAAACAAACCAAAGAAAAAAAACATAACTCACTTACAAAAAACGCCAGTTGTTATAACTGAAATAGCGCAAAAATTGAGTGAGGGTAAAAAAATAAATGACCAAATGATTTATCACTCACTTTATGAGTATAAAAAAGGATTAAAAGGGGTTTAAAATGGCAACAGAGGAAGCAATTAAGGCAGAGGGAGAAGTTATTGAAAGCATGCGTAATGCAACTTTTAAGGTGCGCCTTCCAAATGGGCACATCGTCACAGCTTATCCCGCTGGAAAACTAACACTTGGAAGAATAAGAATTTTTGTTGGTGATAAAGTTACCTTAGAAATGTCGCCCTATGACTTAACAAGAGGTCGTATTGTGTGGAGAACAAACAACATGCCACATAAATCTAATCAAGATGATGCTTAAAATATAAGTTAAGGAGAAAAGGAAAATGAAAGTTAGACCATCAGTAAAACCTATGTGTGATAAATGTAAGGTTATTCGCCGTGAAGGAAAAGTTATGGTTATTTGCTCAAAGAGCAAAAAACACAAACAAGTTCAAGGTTAATCTTAAAAAAGCATAGAAAGTTTTAAAAAGAAAAACTGATATAAAACTTTTTGCCTTTTAAAGGTAAAAATTAAACAAAATATTGCTTGATAGGCGGCTGAATTTATTTATCAAAGCAATAACAATTAAACTAAAACAAAATATGAATTTGGAGGAATAAATGGCTCGTATAGCAGGTGTGGACTTACCAAAAGATAAGAGAGTGGAAATAGGTTTAACCTACATCTACGGTATTGGAAGGAAAAAGTCCAAT
>CAMPBB010000098.1 GCA_946635125.1 uncultured Clostridia bacterium | reverse complement strand
TTTATGTCACTAAGCGATGGTTTTGAACTCCCAGTTGGGTGATTGTGTGCAAAAAACACTTTGCTTGCTTTTTGTTCTGCTGCTTTTAAAATGATTTCATTTGTTTGAACTTTAACGCAAGTTTCTTGCCCTTCGCCCAAAACAATTTCTTTCAAAAGTTTTCCTGAGCCATTAAGCACAAACATCACAAGCCTTTCATGCTCCAAATGTTTTAAGTAATCCTTGGAAATATCTATGCAATCTTTTGTGCAAAAAACAAAAACATCTTTTTGCTTTGATTTTGATATTTCATAATAGTTAAACATTTTTGGAAGAAGTCTAAGTTTTTCAGCAGCACTTTCTCCAACTCCATCAACACTTAAAAGTTCTTCTTTGCTTGCCGACACAACGCCATAATAACTTTTAAAACGCCTTAAAAGCCTTGCTGATAAGTCGTTTAAGTCTCCACGATTAAAGCAAAGTTGAAGCGTAAGCTCCAAAACTTCTCTTTCGCTAAGGCGTGTTATGTCTTGGTTTAAAGCCTTATCTCTAAGCCTTTTATAGTGCCCTGCATGCAAATTTTCGTTTTTCTCCATAAATTATTCTACTTTTGTTATTTCTTTTCTATTTTTGTTTTTCCGCCCATATATTTTTGAAGAACTTCTGGAATCAAAATTGAGCCATCTTCTTGATAGTTGTTTTCCAAAACAGCAATAAGCGCTCTTGTTGAAGCCAAAACGGTGTTGTTTAAGGTGTGTGGGAAATAGTTTCCATTTTCACCTTTAACTCTAATTCCAAGTCTTCTGGCTTGAGCGTCACCAAGCGTTGAACAAGAACCAACTTCAAAATATTTCTTTTGCCTTGGGCTCCATGCTTCAACATCACAAGACTTAACTTTTAGGTCAGCCAAATCTCCACTGCAACATTCAAGTTGACGAACTGGAACATTTAAGTTCCTAAAAATTTCAACTGTGTATTTCCACATTTTGTTATACCAGTCCATTGAATCTTCTGGCTTACATATAACAATCATTTCTTGTTTTTCAAATTGGTGCACTCGATAAATTCCTCTTTCTTCAATTCCGTGTGCCCCAACTTCTTTTCTAAAACATGGTGAATAAGATGTCATTGTTATTGGAAGTTCATTTTCTTTTAAAATTTGCCCCTTAAACTTTCCAATCATTGAGTGTTCACTTGTTCCAATTAAATATAAGTCTTCCCCCTCAATCTTATACATCATTGCATCCATTTCAGCAAAACTCATAACTCCTGTTACAACATCACTTCTAATCAT
Organism: uncultured Clostridia bacterium; assembly: GCA_946635125.1. Lineage (GTDB taxonomy): Bacteria > Bacillota > Clostridia > Christensenellales > UBA1242 > UBA7584. The sequence continues at coordinate 2,340 of CAMPBB010000098.1, read as the reverse complement.
GAATGGTGGAATAACATAAATAAAGCCCTTTTCAATCATATAGTCTCTTGCGTAATTTATCATTGCTGAAACAAGCCTTGCTGCATCACCCATAAGATAATAAAAACCATTTCCACTCGTTCTTCCAGCACTTTCTTTGTCTAAACCGCAAAAACTTTCCAAAATGTCGGCGTTGTATGGAATTTCATAACTTGGAACTTTTGGCTCGCCAAATTTTTCTATTTCAACATTTTTTGAGTCATCTTCTCCAATTGGAACAGATTTGTCCATTATGTTTGGAATAACAAGCATTCTTTCTTTGATTTTTTCGTCTAATTCGTCCAAAACTTTTTCGCTTTGTTCAATTTGGCTGTTGATGTTTGCAACTTTTTCTTTTTGTTTGTTTGCTTCGTCAAGTTTTTTCTCACGCATTAAAAGCCCAATTTCATCTGAAAGTTTTTTCCTTTCACTTCTTTTTTGTTCAACATCTTGTTTAAGTTTTCTTGCTTCTTCATCAAAAGCTTTCACTTCATCAACAAGTTTAAGTTTCTCGTCTTGAAACTTCTTTTTAATGTTTTCTTTAACAAGTTCTGGGTTTGTTCTAATTAAGTTTATGTCAATCATTTCTTGCTCCTTAAATTTTTAATAATTTTAACGCTTCTTGTTTGTTGATTGCTGTTAAGAAAAGATATAATCTTGGACCTTTGTTTTTGCCAAGCAAAAGGTTGTAAACAATTTCAAAAAATCTTTTTTGCCTTGTTTTGTCTGGTTCTCCATTAACTTTTGGAATGTCATAAAGTAAGGTTTGCATCTCTTCTGTGCTCAAATCTTTGTTTTCCATTTCATCTGTTAATTTTTTAACCCACAATTTTTCTTCATCGTTCATTGTGTTAACAAATTCAACATTTTTCTCCGCAATTAAGTTTGAAATCTCTTCTGGGCAATATGTTTCAAGCCAGTGTTTTATGCGTTCAAATCTTGGGCGAATTTGCTCTTTTGTGAAGTTTTGCCCAACTTTGTGGAAAAGATTTGTTAACATGTCTAGGTCAAAGTTAACAATTGGGGCAAAAGAAGCAATCAAACTTGCATCCACTGGAACAAAATCTTTTTCATTTGTTGTTGAAAGAGCAAGTTCCATAATTCTTTTAACCATGTCATCACAAGTTCCATCTTTGTAACTTTGATACATTCTGTCGAACTCGTGATATGTTTTCAAAACATCGCCATCAAGAGCAACATCAAAGCTCTTTTCTGGCAAAAATCTTGTGAACATCCACAAAAGAACGGCTGGTTCATACACTTTTAAAAGGGTTGAAGGTGACATGTCTGTTCCTGAACTTGATGAAATTTTCTTTGTTTGACCTTTTAGGTTAATAAAGTCATACATTCTGTATGTTGGTGGTTCAATTCCAAAAATTTGTCTTGCAATAACTGAAGACACCTGATAACTTCCACCTTGGCTTGAATGATCTCTTCCACCTGGTTCAAACATAACGCCTTCTTCTCTCCAACGCATTGGCCAGTCCACCTTCCACACAAGTTTAACGCAGTGGTCTTTTGTTATGTCAACCTGACCAGAGTGACCACATTTGCAAACATAGTCTAACTTTGTTGAGTCATCACTAATTTTTGTGATTGTTGTGAAGTCATGACCACATTTTTGACAGTAAAGTTCAAGAGGAACATATTTTTCCCTATCTTCATCGTTAGCATCTTGTGTTTTAAAGCTCATCATAATGTCATAAATTTCTTTTCTTTTTTTAAGAGCTTCCAAAATGCCTTTTGTGTATCTGCCACTTTTGTATTCTTTTGACTGAAAAATGAACTCACAGTCAATTCCAACCTCTTTTAATGCGTTCATTAAAGGCTTTTCAAAGTGAGTTTCATAACTATCTTCAGTTCCAAATGGGTCTGGAACATCGCTATATGGCATTCCAATATATTTTTCATCTAGTGGAATTCCTTTTGCAATTTTTCTAAGTCTATCAAAAGAGTCCCAAGAGTAAATAAATCTAACTTTCTTACCCCTATCTTTTAAGCCCTTTGCAACAAAGTATGCTGTGATTATCTCCCTAAAATTTCCAATGTGGACAACTCCTGATGGACTAATTCCACACGCACAAGTGAAAACATCAACATTTGGATGTTTGCTAATTAACTGTTCTGCAATTTCATCTGCCCAATGCATAATAAAAATCTCCTTAAATATATTTTATAATATATTGTAACTATTAAAGCCATAAAAGTCAAGAACAAAGTTGTTTTAATTGGCATTTTTCAATTTTGAGCAAAAATCAAAAAAACTGCCCTTTTGCAATTTTTTTGCAAAAAGTGTGGAAAAAAATTTTGTTATGTGATACA
>CAMPBB010000097.1 GCA_946635125.1 uncultured Clostridia bacterium | reverse complement strand
TTGAAGCGGAAGGCAGGTTTAATGTAAATTCACGCATATTCTATAGAAGCGAAGAATTAAGAAAGCATTTAGAACAGTTGGCTGAAGCACTCTTGAAACTGAAATCTGCTTTTTTGTTTTTAAGTCTTTTATTGTTACCAAAAGCCCAATAACGGCACTTACGAACAACACGGACTGACAAACAATTGCAACATAACTTCCAATCAAACTTAAATAAACAATGTAAGACAAGTTTGTGTAAAGCGTGCAGATTTTTGTCATTAAAACACCCTTAAATGACAAACTAACCAAAAACACAATTGATGCCGACAGTGGAAGAAGGCTGATTGCTTCCGACCATGTGAAAATAATGGCATTAACATCTAGCACAAAAACAATAACGCATGCAAGAATTGTGTATTTGTGTGGAATATTGTATTTCTCAAACAAAAATAATGTGATGAGCAAAACAATTTCATGTGAAAGAAGAATCAGTGTTCCATACTTTTCCAAGCACAAATAGTGCAATCCAAAAAACATGTTTGTTATAACAAACAAAAGTGTCATATATTGCTTCTTCTTTTGAGAAACAGCACAAATGTAACCAATCATTGCACAAGCGAAAAACACCTGTGACAGCCAAAAAATCATACCAAAACTCCCTTACTTTTCTTCATGAACACCAGTGACAACAATGTTTGTTTTTGTTCCCAAAACATTTTTAATAAAAATATCTCCAATCTCAAATTGCTTGTTCACTCTTTTTCGTTCAATTTCTTTTAATATATCAAAATATTGTTCTTTTTTTGCTGGAATGTCAGTTTTTAGGCTAATGCTTCCAGTTTTTGTTTGTTTTATTGTTGTTATTGTTCTGCGAGGCTCTGTTACTTCTTGAATTCCATATTCTTCTCCACGCTTACAGCTGTTCCCCGAAACAACAATTTTTCCACTTTCATATTTTTTTACCGTTAAGTTGCACCCGATTGGGCATCTTATGCAAACAAATTTTTTCTGAATCATGATGCCACCTCCACTTTTAAGGAAAGGTCTTTGCCTAGTTTTGACTTATCGATTTCAATTTCTTCAATTGTTCCAGGCCTAACAACAGGGCAAAACTTTGTGGCAATTTTTTCACCACCGCTATATGCGTTTATGAACACCTTTTTCATTTCTTTTGTAACCCTAAAGAAAAGGCTTGTTTTTCCTTTTCCCTTGAAAACATAACTTTTGCTAACATATCGAATGTTTTCATCAAACAAAACTTTTATTTTGTTTCTTGATGGCAAAGTTTTTGTTGCAAACAATGCAGCACACTCGCCAGCCTTTAAGCCCTCACGAGTCACATTATCCACAAGGTCATTAACATGCAAAACATTTCCACAAACAAAAAATTCTTTTTCACTTGTTTGATAAAACTCATTCACAACATATGAATTTGTTGTTTTGCTCTCTTCAAGATTTTTGTTAAACAAAAGTTCTGTTTCTGGCAGTAAGCCAACTGAAAGCAAAACTGTGTCACACTCAACAAATTTTTGTTTTTTAAGGTCGAAAGAAAAATCTTCTTTAACAGGAGCAACAACAACACCCTCAACACGCTCTTTTCCGCAAATCTTAACAATTGAAGTTGAAAGATAAAGCGGAATGTTAAAGTCATTAAGGCATTGGCTCACATTTCGAAGAAGGCCACCGCATGTTGGCATGATTTCATAAACACCCAAAACTTTTGCACCTTCACAAGTCATTCTTCTTGCCATAATAAGCCCAATGTCACCTGAGCCCAAAATCACAACTTTTTTCCCAACCATTTTTCCATGAATGTTAACAATTTTTTGAGCTTCTCCAGCTGAATAAATTCCTGCTGGGCGATCCCCACAAAGGTTAATGGCTGGGCCGGGCTTTTCCCTGCAACCACACGAAAAAACAACTGCTTTTGTTTCAATTTTCTTTATTCCGTTTTCATTTTCAACTGTAACAAAAACTTGTTTCTCGCCCTTTTTTTCAACACTTAACACAACAGACCCAAGAAGTGTTTTAATTTTTGCTTTTTCTGTTTTTTGAACCCAAAAATTTGCATATTCTGGTCCTGTTAACTCTTCACCCAAATAGTGAAGCCCAAAACCATTGTGAATGCACTGATTTAAAATTCCTCCAAGGCGATATTCCCTTTCAATCAAAACAACTTTTGCTCCATTTTTTTTCGCCTCACATGCTGCCGCCATTCCCGCTGGTCCACCACCAATAACAACAACATCAGTTTTCATAAGGGCCTCCTTTTTTAATGTCTCCAACAACAAGGTTTGACCCTTCTTCATTTAAAAGAACTTGCTCTTTTTTAAGCCTTCTTTCATTTGCCATAATTCGAATTAGTTTTGGTATGCAAAAACTTCCTTGGCACCTTCCCATTGTTGGTCTAACTCTTCTTTTTATGGCATCAATGCTAACTGGTTTTAATGGAGAATTTAAAGCGTCAATAATTTCTCCTTCGCTGATGTGTTCACATCTGCAAATAATTTTTCCATAACTTGGATTTTCTTTTATAAGTTCATCGAGCTCCTTTTCGCTCATGTGTTCCGTGTTTATGTATGGCTTTCTTTGTTTGAAAGTTATTTTCTTTGTTTTAATTCCATTTTCTTTTAACTTTTCAACAAAATACTTTGCAATTGCTGGGGCTGCCGTAAGCCCTGGGGAACAAATTCCAACAGCATAGAAAAAGTTTTTGTTTTTCTTGTCTTCCCCAATTTCAAAATCCTTTCCAGCTTTCACTCTAACACCAGCAAAAAGTTTTATGGTCTTTTTAAAGTTTGGTGACTTCATTGTTCCGTTTATTTGTGATTTTATGGTTGCAATGCTGTCAAGCCCAACAGACTTATCTTCTTTTTCACATTCAACAGCAGTTGGTCCAAACATAATGTTTCCATGAACAGTGATGTTTGCAAGTATTCCTTTTCCCTTTTCTGTTGGAAGTGGAAAAATTGGATGAGAAATGTAACCTTTTGTTGATTTATCTAACAAGATATATTCACCTTTAACATAGCGCATATCAAAAGTTTTTGCATTAACAAGTTTGTTTATTTCACTTGAATTTGGTCCAGCACAGTTCACAACATATTTTGCTTTAACCTCACGACTGCCATCACTTAAAACATAACCATCCGAAACTTTTTTTATGGACTTCACGCAAAACTTTAACTTCACTTCTCCGCCATTTATCATTCCTTCTTCAGCTAAAGCAATGCACACTGAATATGGAGAAACAACTCCACCCGTTGGAGCAAACAAAGCGATTGTTATGTTATCGTTTAAGTTTGGTTCCATTTTTTTAAGTTCAGCATTTTCAATAATCCTTAAACCTTTAACTCTGTTTTCCTCTCCACGAGCTTTTAGTGCCAAAAGTTTTTCTCTTCCACTTTCATCTGCAACAGTTAATGTTCCACATTTAAGATATTCAACTCCCAAACGCTTGCACATGCTCTCATACATTTCATTTCCCAAAATGTTAAACTTTGCCATCAATGTGTTTGGCTCTGGGTCATAACCAGAGTGAACAATTCCGCTGTTTGCTTTTGTTGCATATGCTGAAACATCATTTGCTTCTTCCAAAAGGCAAACATTCATTCCAGCCCTAACAGCTTCAGAG
>CAMPBB010000096.1 GCA_946635125.1 uncultured Clostridia bacterium | reverse complement strand
AAACAAAAGATGTTTTTTTGTATATTAACTCACCCGGTGGTGAATGCCAAGCAGGATTATCAATCATTGACACAATAAATTTAATTAAGTGCCCTGTTTCAACCATTGGAATTGGAATGTGTGCTTCCGCCGCTGCCCTACTGCTTGCAAGTGGTCAAAAAGGAAAAAGATATATTTTGCCAAACAGCAAAGTTATGATTCACCAGCCTTGGGGAAGTGCTCAAGGGCAAATCACTGAACTTGAAATATACTTAAATGAAGGTCTTAAAGACAGGAACACATATGCAAATCTTTTGGCTCAATTTTGTGGAAAAAACAAGAATGAAGTTTTAAAAGACATTGAAAGAGATAATTATATGAATTCAACAGAAGCCCTAACCTATGGAATTGTTGACAAAATTTTATGTAAAACTGTTAAAAAGGAAATGTGAATATGTTTGATGCTGTTTGCTCTTTTTGTGGAAAAAATCAAAAATCAGTAAAAAAACTGATTGCAAGCCCAGATAACCTTAGTTTTATTTGTGAAAATTGCATTGACATCTGCAAAGAAATTTTAAAAGAACAAGAAACAAAAAACTCTCAAAAATTTTCTCTCCCAACACCAAAAGAACTTAAAAGCAAGTTGGATGAATATATTGTTGGTCAAGAAAATGCAAAAAAAATTATGGCAGTGGCTGTTTATAATCACTATAAAAGAATTCAGTATAACCTAAGTTTTTCACAAGACAAAGTTGAACTTGATAAGTCCAATTTGCTGCTTATTGGTCCAACTGGAGTTGGAAAAACGCTTATTGCAAAAACTCTTGCAAAAATCTTAAATGTGCCATTTGCTTGTGTTGACGCAACAACTTTAACTGAAGCTGGATATGTTGGTGATGATGTTGAAAGCGTTTTGTCTAGGCTTTTAAAAAATGCTGATGGTGATGTTAAAAAGGCAGAAATGGGAATTGTTTATATTGACGAAATAGACAAAATTGCAAAAAGTTATGCTGGAAGAAATCTAAGCCGTGATGTTAGTGGAGAAGGCGTTCAGCAATCACTTCTCAAAATTTTGGAAGGAACAAAAGCTCAAGTTGTTGAAAATCAGTCAAAGCGTCACATAAACCAAGAAAGCGTTATAATTGACACAACAAACATTTTGTTTATTTGTGGTGGTGCTTTTGTTTCTCTTAAAGACATTGTTAGCAAAAACAAAAACCAAACAGGCGTTGGCTATGTTACTCAAGAAAAAAAAGAAGTTCAAAAACCCTATCGTTTGGCACAAAACATCACTCCAAATGACCTTATTGAATTTGGGCTAATTCCCGAATTTGTTGGAAGACTTCCAATTGTTGTGACCCTTGATGAACTTGATGAAAACTCTCTTATTTCAATTTTAACAGAGCCAAAAAACAACTTGGTTTCTCAATATCAAACAATTTTTAAACTTGATGGAGTTGACATTGAATTTAACAAAACTGCCTTACACGCAATTGCAAAAAAGGCGTTAAATCTCAAAATTGGAGCAAGAGGTCTTAGAACAGTTATGGAAGAAGCAATGCTTGATTTAATGTTTGAACTTCCAAACCTAAAAAGCAACAAAAAAATTGTTATTGGTCAAAAAGATGTTGAACTCACAAAGTGCAAAAATGTTAATAATAGTTGATTTTTAAATCTTTTTTTGATATCCTATTTTTAAAATAGGAGAAAAATATGGATATTAGCACACTTAACTCAAATTATTATGAGCTTTGCCAAAAATTTAATTTAAGTGACCCAAACATTTTGAGAAAATTCACACATGGTTTAGACACTGCAAGTTGTTGTTTTTCACTTGCAAGTTCAAAATTTTTTGACAAGAATGACAGAGAATTCATTTATGCTGTGGGACTTTTGCACGACATTGGAAGAATGATTCAGTGGAAAAGATTTGCAAGTTTTTCAGACACCAAAACAAAACCTCATGAAATTTTGGGTGTTGAATTTTTGCAAAACAACAAATTTATGCAAGAAAAATGGATTGAAAGATTTTTTAAAACAAAAAAAGAGCAAAATCTTGCAATAAAACTCATTGAGCACCACACAAATGAATATGACGGCAAAGACAAACTCATGAACAAGTTTATGCCAATTCTTCGTGACGGAGATAACTATGCCAACCTAAAATACACCGCAACAGGACTTCAAAGGCTGTGGCTTAAAAATGATGGCGTAACGCCATCTGTTCTTGCAAAATTTAGATTAAGACAAAACTTGCATGGAACAACTCTTCACACAAAGTTAGACAGAATTTTGCAGTTTTTGTCTAGAACATATGCTATAACTCATAATATTTTAAAACGAGATTTGCTTGCAAGAAAATATATTAACACCATTTATGATGTTTATCACAAGTTTTTAACTCAAGAAGATGATGAACTTTTATATAAAGAATGTTGGAACCTTAAAAGAGAACTCGCTCAAGAAGTTCAAAAACACGATGAAGTGAAAAAACTTGCTGAAAGCGGAATCATTTCTTAACACAAAAAACAGACCAGAAATTGGTCTGTTTTTAACTAAAATCTTTTTTATCTAATTGCAATTGAAATTTTTCTCCTTGCAAACAACTTGCAACACATCTAAATTTTTTGTTTGTTTCCCAAATTTGTTTCAGTTTGTCAAAATTTTTGTCAACATCAAGCATTAAACGAGCCAGTTTGTCCATTTCTAAAAGTGAGGTTTTTGTCACCTGATATAAATCTTTTTGCGCTTTAAACAAAAACACTGGCATTGTCACATAATTTATTTCATCATGAAAAAGTGCATGGAAATCCATCATTAAAGACCAAGCAAATGTCATGTCGCCGCAATGAGTTACGCCCGTTACATCATATTTTTCTTTATTTTCAAGTTTCCCTTTACGCATTTTAAGCCATGCATCAGCAGCCCAAATAAACTTTGAATCATCAAAGTTTCTGATATTAAAGTCTGCATGCTTTAAGTTTGCTTCTGCATCAACGTTAACCCACTTGTTAAAATTTTTGTCATAATATTGAACAATCCAATGGTCAACAATTTGGTCTTTATACAAATATGGAGCAAAACCACTTCTGCAACGGCAAGGAATCCCCTTTGCTTTCAAAATTGATGCAAACAAAACAGCAACATAACGGCATGTTATAACAAGTTTTTTGTTTGGATCTGTTCCTCCAACCAAAAACTCATCTTTCCCATTGAGTCTAAACAATTCTGCAGTCATTGCAGTTGCTGTTAATAGCACATCATCTAAGCATCGATAGTTTTCCCATTTATATTTTAAATTATTTTTATTATTATTTTCCCCTTTAAAACTACGGTATAAACTCATTTTATGGATATGTTGATTATTAACCAAATCACGAAGAGCATAAATATCATCTGGAAGAGACATAAAATACTCTTTATATGGTCCATAGTTTGTGTATAATCCAGTTTGTTTATAGTGCTCTAAAATCTTGTTGTCCAATATCATTCTCCTTTTATTTTTTATATCATATTAACACAAAAGCATAAAAATTTCAAACAATTAACAGCTTTTCATGTTTTATTATGTTTTTTTCTTCTAGTTTTACAAACAAGAACTGTCTGTTGTGCTCTTGTGATTGTATTAAAACAAAAAAAGAACGACAAATGTCGTTCTTTTTCTTGGTGACCCACGCGCGGATCGAACGCGCGACAACTTGATTAAA
>CAMPBB010000095.1 GCA_946635125.1 uncultured Clostridia bacterium | reverse complement strand
GGGCTTTTAACAAACAAAAGATTTGTAGATAGAGTTTTTTCTTTGGAAGAACAAAATCACATTTTTAGTCAAAAAGACAAGCAGAAAATGGCTGAGAGAATGGCTGGAAAGTTTGCTGCAAAAGAAGCTGTTTCAAAAGCTTTGGGCGTTGGAATATCGCAAGGAGTTAATTTTTTAAACATAATTGTTTTGCCAGATGAGTTTGGTGCTCCAAAAATAACTCTAACTGATGAAAGTTTGGCTTTATTCCAAAAAAATGGTTTTAAGTCAATTGAAGTTAGCATTTCAAACACAAGTGACTACGCAAGCTGCGTGTGTTTAATTGAATAAAATGTAAAAAATTACAGAATTTATTAAGGAAGTTTAACAAAAAACTTCCTTTTATTTTTGTTTTTTGGTTTTAAAATGAAATTTGGAGGGATAAATTATTATGTATGGAAACATTAAAAAGTTAAATAAAGAATTAAATAAGAAAATAAATATAAAAAAGAAAAACAAAGAAATTAACACTTTTTTGGGTTGTGAGCATATTATTTTTAATAAGCAAGATTATTGCTCTTTGGATTTAAAAGAAGCATATGATGACCAAAAAGCCTTTGATTTTTGTGGGTTTGATGACTTTTTGCGGTATGAAGAGTGGTTGGAGGATGTTGATGGATATAAGAAGAGGTGAACTCTATTATGCGGACCTTTCACCAGTTGTTGGAAGTGAACAGGGTGGTGTTCGGCCTGTTTTGGTTGTTCAAAATGATGTTGGAAACAAATATAGTCCAACTGTTATTGTTGCGGCAATCACAAGTAGGCTTAGCAAAGCCAAACTTCCAACCCACATTTTTCTGCCAGCAGAAGAGTTTGGGCTTGAAAAAGATTCTGTTGTTTTGCTGGAACAAATAAGAACACTAGATAAGTCCAGATTATTGCATAAAATAGGGGATTTGGGGCTAAAAAACATGAAGGAAGTAGACAAAGCTTTGCTTGTTAGTTTGGGTTTTTTTTAGATTTTAAAATTTTTTTTTAAAAGGGTATTTACAAATGTAAAATATTGTGTTATAATAGCCGTGTATTCAAAAGGAAGGAGAGAACTTTTTATGACAGAGAAAAAAGTAAAGAAAAACAATTGGTTCAAACAATTTATGATATTTTTGCTTGTTATAGTGGTTGCCGTAAGTCTTGGACTTATCATTTTCTACTTCACTCAAGATGGAGAAAAAATCACAAAAGCACAGTCAAAAATTCAAGTTAATGCAACCAACACATTCACAATCGAATTGACTCAGGAGAAGTATAAATCTTCAACAAAAATCGAGCCAGTATTCGATAAAAAAGCATTGTCTATTGCTGAAAATGATGGAATAACAACCAAAATTGAAGGAAAGACAAAAAAGACAACATATCAATTTAAAGCAAACGCAGAAGACGGAACTTTTGTTGCTGGAACTTACACAATCGACTTTAACACAACAGCAAAAGACAAAGCTTCAAAAAAGCTTTCAGTTGAAGTTGTAATCGCTGATGGAGAAGTTGTGCCATTCTTCGTTGGTGACGCTGAACAATTAAAGAACATTGGTTCTGGAATGTTTGGCAACGGAAAGAACTATGAATTAACACAAGACATAGACTTGAAATCATTAGACACAGAAGAAGGAGTGAGAACAAGTTGGAACCCACTTGTAAACTTCTCTGGAACCTTAAATGGTAACGGACATAAAATCTCTAACTTATATATTAACGCAGAAAACGCTGGAAGCACAGATGTTGGATTCTTTGCTGCATTAAACCCAACTGCAAGAGTTTACAATGTTGAGTTTGATGGCGCTGAAATCGTTAGCGACAAAACTCAAGTTAACGCTGGAGTTGTTGCAGGACAAAGCAGCGGAAGCATCGAAAGAGTTAGAATTTCTGGAAACACAAACATTGCTGTTGGAAAATATGAAAAAGCAGCAAGCGCAACAGATGTTGATGCAACAGACCCAGAACCAAAATTCGAACTTGACGCATCTGTTAATGTTGGAACAGTTGTTGGAGTTTTGAAAAGATCAGGAAGCTTTGCTTCAATCGACAGAGTTGCAGTTATGAAAGATGCAAAAGTTTTTGTTGCATCAAAATCAGAAAACGACTCATATGTTGGAGGAATTGCTGGTCTTGTTCAAAACGGAACAATCATGAACTCATATGCTCAAGGAACAGTTGATGTTAAAGGAACAAAAGTTTTTGCTGGTGGATTTGCTGGTAAAACACAAACACTAGCTAGCCTTGTTGAGAAAAATCAACCTGTTACAACAAACAAGAAAGCAAACATTATTAACTCATACACAACAACAAAATTAACAACAGACCAACCTGAAAACACAACAATTGGTGCTGTTATCGCTAAAAACGAAAACTTGGGACTTTTAAGTGAACTTAACAAAGCAAACCTTGACAGAACATATGTTGATGACAAAGATTCAGCATCAACCGTAACTCAAGAGGCTGTTGCTGGTTTAACAGACCAAAACTTTAAAACATCAATCTCAAACAAAGTTGCAAAAGCAGGCTTTAAGGTAACTGTTGGAGATCATGATGAAGACAAAAACTTTAATGTAATTTACGAAAACAGATTTGTTGGAGTATATTATAAATATGTAAACGGAGACAAGAACCTTTCTTGGTATCCAGGAATTAGCAACGCAAACATTGCTCAAGATGTTAAACTTGCTGAAACAAATGAAGCTGAAGCAACAGAGTATACTCTTATCACATCATCACTTTCAGGTTCACAAAACGATTACAAAACAATTAACTACTTGAAAAAGGAAATTGGTTGGGACTTTAACAACATTTGGTCAACAAAATTTAACAACAATCTTCCAGAACTTTCAATGAACGAGTTCACAACAACTCTTGATGTTTATGACCCACAAGCAGACTTTGATGGAGACATCAAATCAATTGAAGAACTCCAAGCAATTGATGGACAAAACGGAAACTTCCGTTTGAAAGGATACAACCCAGAAAACATGGAAGAACTCATGGAAGTTGGTGGAGTTTTGTATGTGCCAGCTGAGTATGCTCCAATCGCATTAAACGGAAACCTTTACGGAAACAATGTTACAATTATTGTAGACTATGAAACAAACAAAGATTTTGCTGGATTATTCAGCTCAATCGCTCAAAACTGCAAAGTTCAAGACTTAAACATTGAAGCCAAAGTTAACACTGTTGGAAAAGATGTTATGGTTGGAACTGACAAAGGTTTTGGAATTTTAACACACGAAAACTATGGTGTAGTTGAAAATGTTGTTGTTAAAGCAGACATCACAGTTGACGACAAAACAACAAAATCAAGCGGAATCGCAGCTATGGTTGGATACAACGAAGGAAACATTCTTAACTCAAGAACAGAAGATTCAAGAATTGAAATTGTTGGAAAACCAAGTGGAATCAAAGTTGGATTTATTGCTGGAACAACAGCAAAAGGTTCAATCCAAGCAGTTGAAAACTTTGGAGTAAACTCTGAAATCGTTTCAACAGAAAAAGATGCAGTAATCACTGCTGGAATTATTGCTGGAGAAATTAACAGTCAATCAACAATGACAAACATTAAAGCTGTTGGAAAAGTTCGTCTTGCAAAAGATGGAAACACAACAGTTGGTGGAATTGCTGGAAACATCACAACAACCGGAATTATCTCAAATGTTTTGGTTGAAA
>CAMPBB010000094.1 GCA_946635125.1 uncultured Clostridia bacterium | reverse complement strand
AAAAAGCACAAATTTTAAACATGAGAGAGGAACTTTTGCTTCGTGACCTCAATGTTGGCTTTTCTGGTGGGGAGAAAAAGAAAAATGAAATTTTGCAACTTCTTTGTTTAAACCCAACTCTAGCTATGCTTGATGAAACTGATTCTGGGCTTGATGTTGATGCAATAAAAACAGTGAGTCGTGGAATTAAAGCGTTTAAAAATGAGCAAAACGCAATAATTGTTGTCACACACTCATCAAAGATGGCAAAAGAACTTGACCCAGATTTTGTTCACATCTTAATTGATGGTCAAATTGTGAAAACGGGTGGAAAATCATTTATTGACCAAATTGAAAAAGATGGATTTAAAAGTTTTTTGGGGAGATAACAAAATGAAAGCCATAAAACAAAATCAAAACATATATGATTTCAAAAACAAAGATGACTTTGCTTACAAAATGAAAAAGGGGTTAAGTGAAGAAATTGTTAGAGAAATTTCAAAGCAAAAAAACGAACCAGAGTGGATGCTTAAGCTTAGGCTTGAAGCACTGAAAATATACAACAGATTAAGCGTTCCAGTTTGGGGACCAGACATAAGTGAGTTAAACCTTGATGACATTGCAACTTATGTTCGCCCAAAAACAGACATAAAAAGCAATTGGGGTGATGTTCCAACAGACATTAAAAACACTTTCGAGCGTTTGGGAATTCCAAAAGCAGAAAGAGATTATTTGGCAGGTGTTGGGGCGCAATATGACAGTGAAGTTGTTTACCACTCAATTAAGGAAGACCTTTTAAAGCAAGGAGTGATTTACACAGATATCGATAGTGCCATAAAAGAATATCCACAAATTGTGAAAGAATATTTTTCAAAATGTGTTCCACTTTCAGACCACAAATTCATTGCTCTTCATTATGCTGTTTTTAGTGGTGGAAGTTTTGTTTATGTTCCAAAGGGCACAAAACTTGAAATGCCACTTCAAAGTTATTATAGGCTGAACTCACCAGAAAGCGGTCAGTTTGAACACACATTGATTGTTGTTGATGAGGGTGCAAGCCTTCACTTCATTGAAGGTTGCAGTGCGCCAAAATATTCAAAAGTCAATCTTCATGCTGGGTGCGTTGAACTTTTTGTTAAAAAGAATGCAAGTTTAAGATATTCAACAATTGAAAACTGGTCAAAAAACATGTTTAACCTAAACACAAAAAAGGCAATGGTTTATGATGGAGCACAAGTTGAGTGGATTTCAGGAAACTTTGGAAGCAAAATTTCAATGCTATATCCAATGAGCATGCTTTTGGGAGATAACTCTAAAACTGAATACACTGGAATTAGTTTTGCTGGGAAGGGGCAGAACATAGACACTGGTTTTAAAGTTGTTCATGTTGGAAAGAACACATCATCTGTTTGCCACTCAAAGAGTTTGTCAAAAGATGGTGGGATTTCAACATTTCGAAGTTTTGTGAAAATCATGCCAAACGCTCAAAACGCAAAAAGTGTTGTGGATTGTGATGGGCTTATGCTTGACGACAAATCAAGGTCCGACACAATTCCAGCAAGTGACATTCAAAACATTGACTCAATTTTTTCACATGAAGCAAAAGTTGGAAAAATCAGCGAAGAAAAAATCTTTTATCTTCTTTCAAGAGGCCTTAGTGAAGAAGATGCCAAAGCACTTATTGTGAAAGGTTTTGCTAGCCCAGTTTCAAAAGAACTTCCAATGGAATATGCTGTTGAAATGAACAGGCTTTTAAGCCTTGAACTTGAAGGAGGAATATGATGATTGAATTAAATAAGCCAGCAGTTTTAACATCTCAAAATTTTGGTTTAAACTCATTCCTTCTTGACGAACAAGAACTTTTTCTCCCTTGCAAAAAAGCAGAAATTGAAATTAAAAATGTTTCAAAAAGTGGCATAAGTGAAAAGGCAAACTTTTTGTTAACACGCAACTTGTTTGAACTCAAAAGCACTTTGGAAAAAACGATAAAAATCACAAAAAACACATTTAAACCAATTGAAATTAGCGTGGTTTCAACGAAAAGGTCTTGCACAAAACTTAAAATTGAGTGTGAAGAAAATGTTAAGGCTCAGGTTGTTGTTAATTTGTGTGGAAACGAATGGCAAAAAAATGAGTTAATGCTTGTTGCATTAAAAAATTCACATCTTGATGTTATTGTTTTTTGTGATGGGGGCGGGAAAAATTTCTGTGGAATTGAAACAATTCAAAAGGAAAAAGCAGAATTAAAATTAACAGTGTTAGATTTTTGTGAAAGTGTTAGCCTTCAAAACATTTTTTCAAAAAATGAAGAAAAAAATTCAAAACTAAATTTAAATATTTTATATGCAAAAACTGATGCGCAAAAAATAGACATAAATGTTTTGGCTGAAAACTCCTCACCAAAAGCACAAACAAACATTTGTGTTTTAGGGGGGCTTTGCGGACTGGCTGAAAAATCGTTTAAGGGAGTTATTGACTTTAAGCGTGGCGCAAAAAAGAGTGTTGGCGTTGAAAATGAATATGCTGTTTTATTAAATAGTGGAACAAAATCAAAATCACTTCCAGTTTTGCTGTGCGGAGAAGAAGATGTTATTGGAAGCCATGGTGCAAGTTCGGGGAAACTTTCTGACGAAGAACTATTTTATGTTATGAGCCGTGGAGTTAACTTAAATGAAGCAAAAAAACTTTTGGTTAAAGCCAAATTTAACAAAATTTTAAAACAACTTTTTGACGAAAAAACAAAACAAAAAACATCACAAAAAATTGATAGGAGCATTGATGGAAAATAATTTTAAAAAAGATTTTAAGATATTAAACAAAGATATCGTATATTTGGATAGCGGTGCAACAAATCAACACCCGCAAAAAGTTTTAAAAAGCGTTGTGTCTTATTATGAAAATGAAAACGCAAACCCTCACAGAGGCTCATATTCATTAAGTGTTAAGGCAACAAATGTTTTTGAGGGTGGAAGAGAAAAGGTTGCAAAGTTTTTAAATTGCAAAAGTGCAAACGAAATTGTGTTCACAAAAAACGCAACAGAAAGCCTTAATTTAATTGCACATGGTTTTGAAGATAAACTAACAAAAAAAGATGAAATTGTTTTGTCTATTTTGGAGCATCATTCAATGATTGTTCCTTTTCAAAGGCTTTCACAAAAAACTGGTGCCAAATTAAAATATATGTATTTAACAGACTACAACATAGACCCAAAAGAAATTGAAAGAAAAATTACAAAAAACACAAAAATTGTTGGAATAAGTTTGGTGTCAAATGTTTTAGGGTGCATAACACCAGTTGAAAAAATTGTTAAAAAAGCACATTCTGTTGGGGCTAAGGTTGTTGTGGACATTTCTCAAAGCATTGCACACATGCCGTTTGATGTTCAAAAATATGATGCTGATTTTGTTGTTTTTTCTGGACATAAAATGTTTGCTCCATTGGGAATTGGTGTTTTGTTTGGAAAACTAAATCTATTAAATGAGATGCCACCATTTTTGCTTGGTGGCGACATGATTGAATATGTTTATGAAGATAAGGCAACATGGGCAGAAGTTCCACACAAGTTTGAGGCTGGAACGCAAAATGTTGGTGGAGTTGTTGGGCTTGCTGCTGCAATTGACTATATTGAAAGCATTGGTTACAAAAACATTGAAAAACATGAAAAAGAAGTTTTTGAATATGCTTATAAAAAACTTAAAAACTTAAAGTTCTTAAATGTTTTTGC
>CAMPBB010000093.1 GCA_946635125.1 uncultured Clostridia bacterium | reverse complement strand
TGATTCCAAACATAAAAAACAAAAACGCAAAAGCTGTTGCAATTGATGAACTTCCACAAAGTGCAGATGGCGTGCAAATCATGACAACTCAGCCAAAGTTTGTTCCAGCAGAAAGCGTGAAAGTTTCAATCAACAATTTGGATATGAACTTAAAACTCATTGATTGTGTTGGCTATTTTGTTGATGGAGCAATGGGGAAAGAACAAGATGGAAAGGTTAGAATGGTTAAAACTCCATGGAGTGACAGCGCCATGCCCCTTGAAAAGGCTGCCGAGATTGGGACGCAAAAGGTTATTCAAGAACACTCAACTGTTGCAGTGCTTCTCACAACAGATGGAAGTTTTGGCGAGATTAAAAGGGAAAACTTTGAACCAGTTGAAAAACGCCTTGTTTGTGAATTAAAAGACCTTAAAAAGCCTTTTGTTGTTGCTTTAAACTCAAAAAATCCAAACTCAAAAGAAGCAAAAGAATTAAAGTTAAAGTTGGAAGAAAAATATGATGTTGGGGTTGTTTTGTTAAACGCACAAGAAATGACAGAGCAAGACGCAAGCCTCATTTTTGAAAAAATGCTTGATGAGTTTCCTTTAACTGGTGTTGAGGTTAACATGCCAACATGGCTAACGGCTCTTCCTTTTTCTCATCCGTTAATAAAAGAAATTGTTGATGAATTTTCAAAAATGGCAAGTGGGTTAACAAAAGTTGGAGAAGTTAACAAAACAGAAGTCATGTTTTTGGAGAGTGAAAAGTTTAAGCCAATTTCATTAAAAAGTTTAAACCTTGGAAACGGAAAAGCCGTTTTTGATGTGTTGCCAAAAGAAAACTTGTTTTATGATGTTTTGAGTGAGCAATGTGGTTTGGAAATAAAAGATGACTTTTCTCTTGTTTCAAAAATGAAAGATTTAAGCAAAGCAAAAAAAGAATACGATAAACTTAAAGATGCTTTAAGCGATGTTCAAGAAACAGGTTATGGAGTTGTTTTGCCAAAACTTGAAGACTTAACTTTGGAAGAGCCAGAAATAGTGAAAAGCGGGAGCAAATATGGCGTAAAACTCAGGGCAACAGCACCAAGCCTTCACATTATGCGTGTGGACCTTGAAACAGAAATTAGCCCAATGGTTGGGTCAATGGAACAATCAAAAGACCTTGTTTCTTATCTTGAAAATCAAAGCAAGGAAAACCCAAAAGGAATTTGGCAAACAAACATGTTTGGAAAAACTGTTGAGGAGCTGGTGACCGAGGGCTTTTCAGGAAAAGTTAACAAAATGCCAATTGAGGCTCAAAAGAAGATGCGAAAAACACTCACTCGAATTGTCAATGAAGGTAAGGGCGGAATTATTTGCATTTTGCTGTGAAAAAAGAGCAAACAATTGCTCTTTTTTGTTTTTTGTGAAAATTTTTCGTTGTTCAAAAGTTTTAAAAGTGTTTGCTTTTTGCATAATATAATGGTATAATATACTGTAAATTTTATAGTGAGGTGACGCTTGTGGAGCAAAACAACAATTTTGGGCAAAGAAGACCGTTTCCATTTTGGAGTGTGTTAATTGTTGCCATTTTGGTAATACTAATTATTGTTAGCCTAGTTCCAAAGGGAGATAGTAAACAAATTTCTCGAAGTGAATTTGACGCAGCTTTTGAAGCTGAGCAAGTTGCGGGTGTTTATGTTTATGGAACAACGGTTAGAGGTGTTTATATTGAAGGTGTTGAAGGGCATAAAGTTTCTTTGGATGACTTTAAAAAGTCTAATGGAACAAAAAATGACTTTTACTTTTCAATAATTGCAGGTTCTGAAATAGACACTTTAATCAATTCAATAAAAGACTATAATGCAGCCAATCCAACAAAAGCAATTTGGTATGATGAACAGCCAGTTAAAGAAAGTTGGATTTCAAGGATTTGGCCATTTGTTTACATTATTCTTTTAGTTTTGTTCTTCTTCCTTATTTTTAGGTCATTCAAGAAAATGAGTGGTCAGAACATGGACTTTGGAAAGAACAAAGCAAGAATGGAACAAAACTTGAAAGTTAGATTTAGTGATGTTGCTGGTTGCGAAGAAGAAAAGAAAGAAATGAGCGAACTTGTTGAGTTCTTAAAGAACCCTAAAAAGTTTACGGACCTTGGCGCAAGAATTCCAAAAGGAGTTTTGATGGTTGGTCCGCCAGGAACTGGTAAAACTCTTCTTGGAAAGGCAATTGCAGGAGAAGCGGGCGTGCCATTTTTCAACATAACAGGTAGTGATTTTGTTGAAATGTTTGTTGGAGTTGGTGCTGCTCGTGTTCGTGACCTTTTTGAAACAGCCAAGAAAAACAGCCCATGCTTAATTTTCATTGATGAAATTGATGCGGTTGGAAGACAGCGTGGAGCAGGTCTTGGAAACACAAACGATGAGCGTGAACAAACCTTAAACCAACTTTTGGTTCAAATGGATGGATTTGATGTTAACGAGGGAATCATTGTAATAGCCGCAACAAACAGACCAGATGTTTTGGACCCAGCACTTTTGCGTGCGGGAAGATTTGACAGAAGAATCACAGTTGGATATCCAGATGTTAAGGCAAGAGAAAAGATTTTAAGGTTATATGCAAAAGATAAGCCAATGGCTAAAAACATTAACTATGGTGAAATTGCAAGGCACTTGGGTCCAGGAACAACTGGTGCTGAAATTGAAAACATATTAAACGAAGCAGCCATTTTGGCAGCTCGTGCAGGAAAATCAATTATCACACAAAGTGACATTATGGAAGGAACAATCAAAGTTGCCTATGGTCCACAAAAGAGAAGTGCTGCTGTTAGTGAAGAAGATAAACTTAACACAGCATATCACGAATCAGGTCACGCAATTGTTTCAAGACTTTCAAAGAACTTAAAACAAGTTGTTAACGAAATAAGCATTATTCCTCGTGGAATGGCGGGTGGTTACACATCTCCATCAACAGAGAAAGAAATGTTTATGTACACAAAAGAGCAACTTTTGGATGAAATTGAAGTTGCAATGGGTGGAAGAGCTGCTGAATATATTATTTATGGAAAATATTCAACAGGTCCATCAAATGACCTAGAAAAAGCAACAAACATTGCTCGTGAAATGATAACAAAATATGGTATGAGCGATAAGTTAGGGCCAGTTTGTTATTCTAGTGGCGGAGAAGTTTTCTTGGGTAGAGATTTCACAACAAGAAGCAACATTAGTGAAAAAACTGCTGAACTTATTGACCAAGAAATTAAAGATATGCTTGAACGCTCTTTCCAAAATGCAATTAAAATTTTAAACAAACACAGACCAGAAATGGAAGTTATGGTGAAAGTTTTGTTGGAAAAAGAAACAATTTATTCTCAAGAAGTTGACATGATTTTGGATGGTAAAACTTTTGAAGAAGTTATTGAATTCATAAACAAGCGCCAAAAAGATCATGAAAAAGAAGATAGGGATGCTAAAAAAGCAAAAGAGGCACCAAAAGATGAAGAAAAGGAAGCTGAAGACAAAATAAACAAAATAAAGCAATCTGCTTTGGATGCATTTTATAACATCAATCAAGACGATAAAGAAGATGTAAAACCAAAAAAGACTGAATCCCAAGAAGAAACACAAACAGAAAAACCAAAAAAGCCAGCAAAATCAAAAGAAGATAAGCCTAAATCAGAAAAGAAAACAGATGATAAAGAGGGCGAAAACTAAAACATAATGCTTGACTAATTGGCAAAAATCTATTATAATAAACTAAACTAA
>CAMPBB010000092.1 GCA_946635125.1 uncultured Clostridia bacterium | reverse complement strand
GTGGTTCAAAATCATTTGATGAATTGTTTTTTATTGAATTTCCAACCGAAAGAGCAAGGCAAGTTGAAAAACATTTTGAAATTGTGTCACCACGAGAGAAAAAGTTTTGTGCTGTTTTCGCTTTTGTTAGAATTTTTTGTTTTTCATCTTCCTTAAAAAACTTAAAATTTTCAATTGGATAATAATTCCAGTTGTCTGTTCTTTTTAATAGGGCAATTGAGTGTTCATCAAATGTTGCAAAACCTTTTGGAGTGCCAATTATGCTGTTAATTAAAATGCTTAAATGATTTTCTTTTGTGTTTAATTTTGTGCTTGCAAACTTGTCACTAGGGGCACTTGCAAAAAGAGCAGCGTAATATTTGCTATATTTATCTTCTTTTGAGTAAAAATCAACAACACTAAAAAGTGAAATAACCCTTGCTTTAAGTGGTGCAAAAGAAATGTTTGTCACTTGCCTTAAAATTTGCACTGTTTCTTGTTGTGTGTAGCCAATATAAATCATGTTGTCTCTTAGCACTGTTGACAAAATGTTTGCAACAGCCATTCCAAAGCAATGTGACACAATTGTTATGTTGCGCATATTTTTTTTAGCGGAAATAACATCAATTTTTTTGCCTTCTTTTGAAACAAGTGGCATAAAGATATGCTCAACAAGGCTGTTGATTTCACCATGAGTTAGTGTTCCATCCCATGGGTCAGAGTCCAAACTTCCATAAATAAGTGAAAAAACATCAACGGCATGGTCTTTTGGAGATGAGTTTAACATATTAAACACAAACTTTGCAAGACCATTTGCACTTTTCTTTCCAACAACGCCACTTCCACCAAGGCATAAAACTGTTGGGTATGAAATTTTTATGTTTTCCAAATTTATATTCTCAAAGCCATATTTGTTTTGGTTTGTTTTTTCAACTCTTTTTCCCAAAATCATAGGCCATCTGTCTTCTTCCATTTTTAACCTCGTAAATCTAATGATATCACAATAAAACAAAATAATCAACAAAAAACAAAAAAAGCCCAAAAATTAGGCTTTTTGTTCTTGAATGCAAGTGTTGAACACATATTTTGTGATTTCACTTCTATTGATAACTCCAACCATTTTTCCATTATCCAAAACAGGAACTTTTTTCTTGTGACTTACTGAAAGTTTTTTGCAGACTTCACCAAGGTCGTCAGAAATGTTGACAAAAAATGGTCCAGTTGTGGCAACATCGCAAACTTTTAGGTCTTTTAATGATTTGATTTTTGAGTCAATTTCACCTTCTGCACCGTCAGTTACCAAATAACTGTAAGCGAACTTAATGCTTGATTCATTTTTCGCAAGATAGCGCATAATGTCGCCGTCACTTAAATAAGCAACAAGCTTCTCGTTTTCGTCAACAACAGGCATTCCAGAAATTTTCTTTTCAACCATCATTTGCATGGCTTCCAAGATGCTTTGATTTTCTTTGATTTTATAGACATTTGTCTTCATCACTTGTGCTAGTGTTGGTTTTAGTGTTTCCGTTTGAATTTGGGCGGTTTTTTGAGCCTTTTTGAATGTTAAGATGATTGATATAGCAAGTCCCAAAAGAGCAACAAAGGCAACAATCAGCCCAACAATTAAAAATGAAGTTTGTGGTGTTTCATGTTTTGAAAAGGCTTCAAATATTCCCAAGAATAGTGATGCTCCAATTGAGCCAGCGATTTGAAAGCCTGTTGAAAACAGTGTGACGCCATGTGGGTTTTGTTCTGGTTTTAACGAAGAAAGTCCAAAACTTTGAATTGGCCCAATAATAAGGGCTGAACCAATAATTAGAGGAACATAAAGTCCAGCAATTAAATAAATGCTTGGAGATTTAATAAACACAGCAAGAAGAACGCTAAACACAGCCATTAAAACAAAACCAACAGTCAAAAGCCATTTTGGTCCGTGCTTGTCATAAATTTTCCCGGCAATTGGAGCAATGATGCAAGAAATAAATATTGCAGGGAAAAGAGCAAGCGATGAAATGAGTGCACTAAATCCGCAAACGCTTTGAAGATATAGTGGAAGCAAAACATTAAATGCAAACACAATAATGAGCCCAAGCATGTTTAAAATGATTGATAGTGAAAACTTTTTAACCTTTAAGGGTTCAAGGTTAATAAGGGGCATTTTGATTTGCTTTTGCCTTACAACAAACAAAACGAGAGCAAAAATTCCAACAGCAAGTGAAATAAGAGCAACCCACCAAAGTTTGAACACATAAGAAATTGCAAACATAATTCCAATCAAGGCAAAAGAGATGTAAATAACGGATATAACATCAAGTTTTGGCTTTGTTAGTTTTGCAACATTTCCAATAAAGAATATTGCAAGAATGAAACACAAAACAGTAAGCCCACCAAACACCCAGAAAAGGATGTGGAAATCATTTCCTGTTGCGTTTAACAAAACTCCTGCCAAAATAACTGAAATTGATGGCCCAAGAGTTGTCATTGCACCCATTGTTCCCATAAATAGTCCAAGTTTTTCTCTTGGTGCAATGTCTAAAACAATGTTCATTGAAACGGGAATTAACATTCCAGAGCCAATTGCTTGTAAAATTCGTGCAAGCAAAACCAAGATGAATGAGTTTTGAGATAATCCTCCCAAAAGGCTTCCAGCAATAAAGAAGCCAACAGTGATTAAAAACAAAACTTTTGTTGGCATTTTTCGATATAAAAATGCTGAAATTGGAACCATTATGGCGGCCCCTAGCAAATAGGCAGTCACAACCCACTGAATTATTGAGCTATCAACTCCCAGTCTCATGCACATTGGGGCAAGTGCAACATTCATGAATGTTTCGTTAAAAGTTGCCAAGAAAACGGCAAAAGCAGCAATCATGAATGTTAAAACAGACATTTTTTTTGATAACATTTTTTTCTCCTTTTAATTTTTGCTAAAAAACAAAACAGAGCAATTTGTTTTCTTGTTTTTTCAAGAAAAATGCTCTGCCGTATCAAACAAAAAAATATGCATTAAAATTGCACATTTTTTGTTAAAATAGATTATTAAGTGTTATAGAAATCTATTTTGTCGTGTCGTTTTAAGCTACAATTTTTATTTTATTCTTTAATTTGAATTTTGTCAACAAATTATTTAAAATTTTTATGATTTTTTATAGTGTCAAAAAATGGACTTACATTGACAAAACACCCAAAAAATGTTATAATTAAAGAAGAAATTAAAAACGGCGGGGAGCGAAAAATGACAAAAAAAGAACTTGAAAGGCTTAAAGATTTATATAACATCTTTAACAACATAAAAACAAACATCAAATCGGGAAGTTTAAAAGCTCACATTGCATTTAAAGAAAAAAAGTTTGATGATGGAATTTTGATGGAGCACAATTTTTTGCCATACAAAAATATGCTTAGGTCACTCATGCAAAACGGAAGAGTTTTAATTAACAACGCAACCGGAACTGGAAAAAGTTATCTAGCAGCAAAATATTTAAATGACACTTGCTTGGATAACGGCAAAAAAGTTTTATATTTTGCACCAAACAAGTCGGTTATTGAGAATTTTGAAACAACCTTAAAATCTGTTTTTGGTGAAGATTATAAATCATTTTTAGACATAACTTTTTCAACATATCAAGGAGCAAAAGCTCAAATGGATGGCAAGTTTGATGTTATCATTTGTGATGAAGCCCATCACCTTGGCGCACCAATATGGGGAGAAAATGTTAACAAAATTTTAATTCAAAACGCAAGCGCAGATTTTATTGGTTTGTCGGCAACACTAAACAGAG
>CAMPBB010000091.1 GCA_946635125.1 uncultured Clostridia bacterium | reverse complement strand
TTTTTTCACAAAATAATTTTTGAGTTGCATATTATTATATTGAGGTTTTGTGATGGATAAGTTTGTTATTAGTGGTGGTCAAAAATTGTTTGGAGAAGCAAAAATTTGTTGTGCAAAAAATTCAATTCTTCCAATAATGGCTGCAAGCATCTTGTGTGACCAAACAATTGTTTTAAATGAAATTCCAAATTTTGTGGACATAAAAAACATGGAAAATATTTTAAAGTGTTTGGGTGCGGACACAACATTTTGTGACAACAGGCTTGAAATAAGCACAAAAAACATAAATTCTTTTTTTGTCCCAAAAAGTTTAACAGAAAAACTTCGTTCAAGTATTTTTGTTTTGGGGCCAATGCTTGCTAAACATAAAAAAGCAAAAATAGCCTATCCAGGTGGGTGCAAAATTGGGCTTAGGCCAATTGACATTCATCTTTCTGGATTAAAACAACTTGGTGCAGAAATTTGTGAACAAGATGGACTTATTGTGTGTGATGGCTCACATATGAAAAGTTCAAAAATCAAATTAAGATATCCAAGTGTTGGTGCAACAGAAAATTTGATGATGGCATCTGTTTTTTTGGAAGGAACAACAGTTATATTAAATCCAGCAAAAGAACCTGAAATTGTTGATTTGCAAAATTTTTTAAATCAAATGGGAGCAAATGTTTGTGGTGCTGGAACAGAAGAAATTGTGATTTTGGGTGTTAAAAACCTTGGTGGCGGTGAATTTAAGCCAATTGCTGATAGAATTGTTTGTGGAACTCTTTTAATTGCTTGTTCAATGTGTGGTGGAAAAATTTCTGTTATTGGGTGCAGAGAAAAAGAAATGGCAAGTCTTTTGAATGAACTGCGAAAATCTGGTTGCAAAATTGATGTGAAAAATGATAGAATAACAATTGAAAGCACAGGAAGCTTAAAAGCGGTTTCTTTTGTTGAAACTTTGCCTTATCCTGGTTTTCCAACAGACCTTCAAGCACAATTTGTTGCAATGATGTCAATTTCAAGTGGGTGTTCAAAAATTGTTGAAAACTTGTTTGAAACAAGATTTGGTTTTACTGGGCAGCTTCAAAAAATGGGAGCAAACATTTGCGTTAACGGCAAAGAATGTTGTGTTTGTGGGGTTGAAAACCTGGTGGGAACAAAAGTTTTTGCTGGCGATTTAAGAGGTGGGGCTGCTCTTGTTTTGGCTGGACTGCGAGCAAAAGGTGAAACAACAGTTTGCAATGTTTTCCATATTGATAGGGGTTATGATGCTTTTGAAAAAACGCTTTCAAGCCTTGGGGCAAAAATAATTCGAAAAAGAGATGAAAAATGACAAGGAAATCAAAAATTTTAACAATATTTTTGAGTTTGCTGGCAGTTGTTGTTCTGCTGGTTGTTTTGTCATCAACCTTGTTTGCGGTAAGCAGCGTTAGTGTGCAATTTCACAGCACAAAAAATGTTTTAGCTTCTGTTGATGAAACAGAAATTGCAAAAAGTTCAAACATAAAAACGGGTTCGAATGTGTTTTTTTTGAGCAAAACAAAGGCAAAGCAAAAAATTGAGCAAACTTATCCATATATTAAAGTGTTAAACATTGAAACAAAATTTCCAAACAAAATTATTATTCACGCCATTGAAAGAGATAAGGTTTTTGCTTTCCAAAAAGATGACAAATATTATGTAACAGACAGCGACTTAAAGGTTTTGGACATTGTTGATGGGGTGTATTTGAGTGAAAAAACAAATCCAATAAAAGTCAGTTTTGATGGAGAGGTTTGCAATAAAGGTGAGTTTTTAAGTGTTTCAAAGAAGTTTTTGCCTTTAAAAACTTTGGAGGAAGCCAACTATCAAAATTATGAAAAAGAACAAAGTTCATCTGCTTTAAGTGACTTTTTGTCATATTATCAAGAAATTGAAGTGTTTGATGAAAAAATTGTTTTAAAAACTTTTTTGGGGGTAAAAGTGAACATTTATTCTCCTCAAACAAAAATTCAAGAAAAACTTAAAATGGTAAGCATTAAGTTTGACGAATTAAGTGAATCTCAAAAAAGCACAGGAACAATTAACATTTTTGAAAGCGAAAACAAAGTTATTGGAAGTTATATAAATGAATAATTATACAAATTGAGCACACTAGATGCTCAATTTTTTTGTATTTTTATAAAAAATACACGCAAATTTGTTTGACTTATTTCCTTAAATAAACTAATATATATCATATAGTTAATTTATTAATTGTATAAAAATGCAAAAATAAGGAGCAAATGATGGCAAAAAAGAACATAGCAGTTTTGGATTTTGGGAGCAGCCATATTTCTGTTATGATGGGAAGTTTGAGCCTAAACGACACCTTAAATCTCAAGGGATATGGAGAGGTTTCGTATGCTGGTTTTATGGACGGCGAGTTTTTGGAACCAGAAGCGCTTAAAGAAGATGTGGCATCAGCCATTGCTATGGCTGAAAACAATGCACAAGCAAGAATAACGCATCTTTATGTTGGTGTTCCAGCAGAATTTAGTGAAGTTGTTGTGAAAAATGCAGAAATGAACTTTTACACTCCTCACAAAATAACAGATGAAGATGTTGTGGACCTTTATGGCACTTATTCAAGTTTTGGTGATGATTCATATAGCATTGTTTCTCGTTCTCCAATTTATTTCATGCTTGATGATGGTGAAAGAATTTTGAAAGTTAAAGGAAAAACAACTGAAAAATTTTCTGGTCTTATCAGCTACACTCTTTGCGATAACAAGTTTTTGGAATATGTTCAAAGGGCACTCACACCATTAAACATTCAACATGTTGAATATTTTAGTGAGCAACTTAGTGAAAGTTTGTTCTTGGTGGACCCAAGTGAGCGTGACGCTTGTGCTGTTTTGGTTGATTGTGGTTTCTTGTCAACAAGTGTGTCAACAATAATGGGTGATGGACTTTTGGACCTTAGGTCATTCACTTTGGGTGCGGGGCACATGATTTCAGATATTTGCAAGGTTTACAATGTAACTCCAGAGCAAGCCGAAGAAATTAAGCGAGGAGTGTCCTTAAAAGAACAAGACGATGACGAAGTGTTTGAAGTTACTCAAAGTGACGGAAGCATTAAAGAAATTCCAGCAAATGAAGTTTGTGAGATTGTGAAATATCGCATTAAGCAAATTGGAAAAACAATTTTAAAGTGCTTTAATGAAAGTGACATTGAACTTCCAGAACAGTCAAAAATCTACATCACTGGTGGTGGGATTGATTACATAGACGGAGCACTGGAACTTTTGGGAGAAACAATTGGAAAAGATGTTGTTGAACTTGTTCCGCCAGTTGCAGGACTTGATAAGCCTCATCTTTCATCAACAGTTAGTCTTCTTGACATGGCGTTGAAGAAAAACAAGCAGTCGATTGCACTATTTTTTATCAAATTATTTAAAAGGAAATAAACATTATGGAGGGAAATATGGATTACAATGATTTCGCATCAGAAAACCAGGTTAAACCTGTTGTAAAAATAAAAGTTGTTGGAGTTGGTGGCGGTGGAAACAACGCTGTTAACAGAATGGTAAATGCTGGGGTTAGTGGAGTTGAGTTTATTGCAGTTAACACAGATAAACAAGCTCTTCAAGTTAGCAAAGCAGATTACAGAATTCAAATTGGAAGCAAATTAACAAAAGGTTGGGGAGCTGGTGCTGACCCAGAAGTTGGACTTAAAGCAGCTGAGGAAAACCTTGATGAATTAAGGCAAACTCTTAATGATGCTGACCTTGTTTTTGTTACTGCTGGAATGGGTGGTGGAACTGGAACAGGAGCAGC
>CAMPBB010000090.1 GCA_946635125.1 uncultured Clostridia bacterium | reverse complement strand
GGTGAAAAAACAAAAGTTTGTGGTTATTACATAAAAAACAGAACAAAATGCGATGAAAATAATTTTAAGTTTGGCCTTTTAAGTGATATGCAAAAATCAGTTTTTGGTGCAAAAATCACAAAATATGATGCATATCATTATGAGCAAATTTTAAGGGCAAATCATGGAAGATGTTTGGGCTATATGCTCAAACAAGATGGCACTGCAAAAGAAGTTTTGGATGAACAACATGGCGATAAACAAATTTTTGAAAAATATGTTGAAAAAATGCAAAATGAAATTTTTGAAAAGTTTAAGCTTATTTTAAGTGAAACATTGAAAAGCGATTTAAACATCGAAAATGTTTGCTTGATTTACTATTATGAGATGATAAAAAACAAAACAAAACAAGACAAAAAATGGATTTTAGATATGCAAGATTGCCACCACGATGACTTTGGTTATGTTGGTTATCCAGGCAGAGCGTTTAAGCGAGGACTTAGAAGTTTTGCTTTTAACATAAAAGATGGTTGTTTTGTTTTTGGCAATGCTTTATACATTAAAAAGCTTAAAAAATCCATAATTAAAAAAGGTAATTAAAAATATTAAGAATTTCAAACTTGTTGAAATTCTTTTTTATTTTCACTTTTTTTAAAAAATTTTGTGTCAAACCCCTTTATTTTTTCATATTATTTGTGATATAATGTGCCTTACGCTCACACCACAAAACACAAGGGGGATTTATGATATATTTTATAAGGCATGGTGCAACAGATTGGAATGATTTTGTTGATGAAAACGGGAACAAAAACCCACGCTATCAAGGAAGAACAAACCTTGGATTAAATGAGCGTGGAGTTAGGCAAGCGCTAAAAGTTCAAGAACAGATTTGTGGGATAAAATTTCAAAAAGTTTTGTGCAGTCCATTAAAAAGAGCACAAGAAACTTGCAAGTTAATCACAAGGCAAGAAATAACAACAGACGAAAGGCTTGTTGAAAGAGATTTTGGAGAGTTCACTGGTTTAACAAAAAAGGATTTTGACTACAATGCTTTTTGGCAAGAAGGAAGTTGCCAAAAGTTTGAAAGAGCAGAAACAATTGGCGATGTTAAAAAAAGAGTTTTCTCATTGCTGGAAGAATTGAAAGAATTTAAGGATGAAAATATTTTAATTGTTTCGCATAGTGGAATTGGAAGAGTGATGTGCTCATATTTTTTTGGCGAGCCAGAGAACGGAAATTATTTAAAGTTTGATATTTCAAATGGGCAAACAATACAATTTGATTATGATAAAGTTAACACAAATAAGAACAATCAAGTTGAAGAAGTTTGTAATCAAATTTTGCAAAATGTTAAAAAAGCAAAAGAGCAAGAGCCAAAACAAGCAAAAAATGAAAGAGCAGGCAATGCTACTTTTCAAAATTTTTATTTGCATAATTAAGTGAAGTTGCCTAATTTTTGTGTTTTTGATATAATAAAACCAAATAAAAGGAGAGTTTTTTATGGAAAAATCAAAAGTTTATTTCACAAAAGATTTGTCAAGTAAGGCACTTGTGAAAATGTTTGAAGCGTTAAATAAACATCTTGAT
This sequence comes from uncultured Clostridia bacterium, assembly GCA_946635125.1. Classification (GTDB taxonomy): domain Bacteria; phylum Bacillota; class Clostridia; order Christensenellales; family UBA1242; genus UBA7584. The sequence goes on along the minus strand of CAMPBB010000090.1, from coordinate 2,237 downwards.
GGTCGTGTTGCAATCAAACTTCATTCCGGGGAGAAGGGAAATCAAAACTATTTAAGACCAGAATTTGTGAAGCCTCTTGTGGACCGCTTGGGTGCAACAATTGTTGAGTGTAACACTGCTTATAGTGGTGCAAGAAACAGCACTGAAAAGCATCAAAAACTCATCAAAGAACATGGGTGGGATAAGTTTTCTTTTGATTTAATGGATGCAGAGCCAGAAGATGTTGTTTTGGATATTCCCAATCACCTTGTTATAAGCAAAAACTATGTTGGAAAAAACATTAAAAACTATGATTCTGTTTTGGTTTTGTCACACTTTAAGGGTCACCCAATGGGTGGTTTTGGGGGAGCACTCAAACAACTTTCAATTGGTTTTGCTTCAAGCCAAGGAAAAACAAACATCCACAGTGCTGGAAAAGAACTTGACCAAACAAAACTATGGGATAACTTGCCACCACAAGACAAGTTTTTGGAAAGCATGGCAGATGCTGCCTCATCAATTGTGAAATTTTTTAAGGGCAAAATTGCGTTTATAAATGTTATGAAAAACTTGTCTGTTGATTGTGATTGTTGTGAAGTTGCTGAAGAACCTTGCATGAAGGATATTGGAATTTTGTCTTCATTAGACCCAGTGGCTCTTGATAAGGCTTGCCTAGACCTTGTTTATAACTCAAACGATAAAGGCAAAAATCACTTTATTGAAAGAGTGGAGTCAAGGCACGGAGTTCACACGATTGAAGCAGCAGAACAACTAAAAATTGGAACAACAAATTATGAACTAATTGAAATTGATTAAGAGCAAGTTTTTGCTCTTTTTTGTTTTCCAACTTTGAGAAAGTGTGGTATAATATACAAAAATATCACAAAGGGGACTTTTTCATGCCAATAACAAAAAATGATAAAGAATATGACATTTTCTTTAAACTATTTCAAGAAAAAACATATGGAGAACCAATTTTAGATGATGAACTAAAAAATAACTCAAACACTCTTAGATTATCTGACGGGCAATGCACAAAGGAGATTTTGCAAGCCATTTCAAAATATAATTTAAATATTCTTGTGAAATCGGATGATATTAAAGATTTTATCAATGTGGCAAAATATTTCACGACTGGTCAGGCTGAAATGAGAACACACGAACTTTTTAGTGAGAAAGAGTGGAAACAGTTTAACAATAATTTGCCAGATCATGATTTTGATTTTGATATTAATATTTTAGGGATAGGTGAATCAAAAAGAAATGCTTTTAAGTTTAGTTTAACAAATTCTGAAGATGGGAAAAAACTTAAAATTGATAGTGATAATTCATATGATGAGGGTTATGAGAACATTTTGTTGCGAAGTTTGGAAGTTGATGAGTTTGAAATGTCTGGGGGAAAGATTGATTTTTCAAGCATTCCCAAAACTCTTAAATCTTTGGATGTTTGGGACACGGAAATTTTTGGTTTTGATGCTAAGAAGGTCAGTAATTTAAAAAATATAGAAATATTTAAATGTGAGGATGAACAACAAAAAGTCTTGGGTATGGAACATTTTATTGCTTTGTTTGAGGCAACAAAAGGTAATGCAGACTTGGAGATTGAAGATTATTCATATGATGCAGAAGAACAGCGAATGACAGTGTATAGTGAAGATTTAAAGAATTTATCACAAGCTCAAATTAAAGGTGTAAAAAAAGTGAAAATTTATGGTGAGGTTTCTTTTGAAAGCTTGCAACAATTTGTTGATGCTGAAGAGATTTGGATTCCAGGGAATTGTGAGGTTTCTCTTGATGGCTTAGAAAAACTTTCAAAATTAAAATCACTAAAAATAACTAATGCAAAAGAAGTTAAAGGTGTGGAATCCATCAAAAGCGACACTTTAACAGAACTAGTTTTATCATCGCAAACTCCAATAGAGGTTGTTGATGTTTCAAATATAAAAAATATTCAAAAGCTGGTTTTATCAGAAAGCAATGCACAAAAAGTGATGGGTTTAGACAAATTAACTCCAACAAAAGACTCTTTAATTGATTTTGTTGGAATGATGAAATTAAAAGAAATTGGTGGGCTTGGTGAATATATTGAAAAGATGACCAAAGATATGTCTATAAGAGACTGCATCTTAAAATTAGATAATGTGGCTTATGAAAATTTTATGGGCAAAAAAGTGGACGGCATTTCTGTTAATGAAAAATATGAAAAAATGCTTTTAAATGAACAAAAGCGTAAAAATGGTTGCAGTTCAATTTTGATT
>CAMPBB010000089.1 GCA_946635125.1 uncultured Clostridia bacterium | reverse complement strand
TACCTTATTTCAATTTTTGTTTTAGGATTTGACATTTTAACAAAAATTCTAACAGATGGAATTGTTTTTAAGGAAGGAATTAAAGGCATTTTTGCGATTGAAAGCCACCACAACACTGGGGCAAGTTTTTCAATGTTTTCAGGTTCAAAAGTGGCTCAAATTATTTTTGTTATCCTGGGGATTTGTGTGTGCATATTGCTTGTTTTGTATGGCATTTTAAACAAAACTCACAACAAAAACTGGTGTTTCTTTGTTGGGGCAAGCCTCATGATTGGCGGAATTTTGGGAAACGCTATCGACAGAATCTTTTTGGGTTATGTTAGGGATTTCATATCTTTGGAGTTCATGGACTTTGCAATATTTAATGTTGCCGACAGTGCTTTGTGTGTTGGTGCAATTTTTATGGTTATTTGGCTCATATTTTTTGCTTTTAAAGAAAAAAAGGAAAAACAATAAATGGAAACAAAAGAAATTATCACATCAAAAGAAGATGTTAAAAAAAGATTGGACTTATTTTTGTCTGAAAAATTTGAATTAACAAGAAACGGCGTTCAAACCCTTATTAAAAAAGGGCTTGTTTTGGTTGATGGAAAAATTGAAAAAAATGGATATTCACTAAAAAGTGGTCAAAAAATTTGTGTTACTTTTTTAGAGCCACAAAAAACAGAAATTGAAGCAGAAGATTTGCCAATAAACATTGTTTATGAAGATGACGACCTTTTGGTGATAAACAAAGCACAAGGCATGGTTGTTCATCCAGCAAACTCTGTTCACTCTGGAACACTTGTTAACGCCCTTTTGGGCAAAGTTTCCAACCTAAGCGGAATTAACGGAGAATTAAGGCCTGGAATTGTTCACAGGCTAGACAAAGACACATCTGGGCTTATGCTTGTTGCCAAAAATGACAAGGCACACAACAACCTTTCAAAACAAATTCAAAACAAAACTTGTGAGAGAACATATTGGGCACTTGTTTGTGGAAATGTGAAAAAAGATGAAGCAATTATTGTCACTCAAATTGGAAGAAACCCAAAAGACAGAAAAAAAATGGCTGTTCTTCCTGAGGGACAAGGCAAAACTGCAATTTCGGAGTTCAAAGTTCTAAAAAGATTTGGAGCTTTCACTTTGATGGAATGGAAATTAAAAACTGGCAGAACACACCAAATTCGAGTTCACGCAAAGCACATTGGTCACCCTGTTGCTTGTGACCCAGTTTATAATCCAAAGCAAAACTTTTCACATATTGGGCAACTTTTGCACTCAAAGCACATTAAATTTGTTCACCCAACAAGCAAAAAGATTATGGAATTTGACAGCGACCTTCCACCCTATTTTTCAAACATTTTGGCAAAACTTGAAGCCCAAAATTAAAAATCATTTAGAAAAGATTGATTTTTTTGCTAAACGCGTGTATAATTAACCCCAAGGAGGAAAAAATGGCTAACTACGAAAATAGACGAACTCTTAATTTTTTGGGATTTGTTGCAACAATTTTAATTGCAATAGCAATTTTGATTGCGGGAATTGTGACTTGGATTAAAAGCGGTCACTTTGGAATGGGAATTCCTGGACTTGGATTTTCAAACATCCAAACTGCCCTTGTTTGTATTGCAAATATTTGTGCCTACATTCTTGCAATGTTTGCTGGATTTGCCTATGCTAGATCAAAAAGAAACATTGCATATATGATTGTGCAAATTATTGCAGTTGTGATTATTTTATTTGTTGTAATCACAAGTTTGTTCTAAAAATGGGAGAAAACTATGAATTTTAAATCGCCAAGCGTGATTGTTTTCTTGTGCCTTTTGGGAATAACAATTCTTTGTTTTAGCCTTATGCACCTTGTTCCAGCCTTTTCTATTGTTGGAAGTTCAACTCTTGTTATTGCTTCCTTCATGGCAACTTGGTGGAGCTTTATTAGATATCTTTTATATAAAAAAAGCATTGAAGACAAAAAAGCAAGTGATGCTTATATCTATGCTGAAAAAATGGGAGATGAAAAAGAAGCTCAAAACTTTTCCTACACAAGAAAACAAGAAAGAAAAATAAGAATGAATAAGTTTAACTATTGGCTTTTGCCAGCTGGCATGGTTATTGTTACAATTATTTCTATTTTCTTATTTTTAATAACAGTAAAAATTATTTAGATAAAAGGACAAAATTATGGAATATCAAATTAACAAAAAAAGCGAATTAACACATGAATTAAAAATTAAAATTAACGCAGAAGAATGGAAACAAGCTGTTGAAAAAGTTTACAACGAACAAAAAGGAAAATATTCTTTGGAAGGTTGGAGAAAAGGAAAAGTTCCTCAAAAAGTTTTGGAACAAACTTATGGTAACACAATGTTTTGGGAAGATGCCATAACAGAAGTTGCAAACAATGGTTTTAGGCAAGCAATTGACGAAAACAAAGACTTTGACCCAATTGGAACACCAAACTTAAATGTTGACAAAGTTGACTCAACCGGACTTGAACTCACAATCACAACCGGAGTTATTCCACCAGTTAAACTTGGTGCTTACACTGGAATTGAAATTGAAGCTCCAATTAGAAAATATTCAAAAGAAATGCTTGATGAAGAACTTAAACACGCACAAGTTCACAAAACAACAGACAAACCAGTTGACGGAAAAGTTTCTGAAAATGGTGACATTGTTGTGATTGACTTTGAAGGTTCAATTGATGGAACTCCTTTTGAAGGCGGAAAAGCTGAAAATCACAAACTTGAACTTGGTTCAAAAACATTTATTGACACTTTTGAAGACCAACTTGTTGGACACAAGGCTGGCGACAAAGTTGATGTTAATGTTACTTTCCCAAAAGATTATGGAGCAAAAGAACTTGCTGGAAAGAAAGCACTCTTTAAGTGTGAAATAAAATCAGTTAACCAAAAAGTTGTTCCAGAAATTAACGACGAATTTGCCAAAACAATGGGAAACTATAAAAACCTTGAAGAATACAAAAAAGATGTTGAAGAACAAATTAAATATGAATTAGAAAATGAAAACAAGCGTGCAGAAGAAGACGCAATTCTTCAAACAATCATTAAATCAAGCACAGTAACTCTTCCACCTGTTTTGGTTCAACAAAATTTGGATAACATTATGAAAGACCTTGAATATAGACTTATGTATCAAGGAATTAACTTGGAAGACTATGCAAAATTCACAAACACAACAGTTGAAAAATTAAGAGAAGAAAGAACAAAAGATGCAGAAAACTTAACAAAAACAAAACTTGTTTTGGAAGCTCTTGTTAAAAGAGAAGACTTGAAAGTTACAGAAGAAGATGCAAATGCAAAATGGGCTGAAATTGCCAAAATTCAAAATAAATCGATAGAAGACGCCAAAAAAGACGCAAATCCTAATGCAATAGACAGAATGTATAGTGATATACTTATGGATAAGCTTGTTGCATTCTTGAAGTCAAGAAACACAATTAAGCCAAAAGAAATAAAGCACACTTGCTCATGTGGTGATGATTGCCACTGTGATGACAATTGTGAATGTGATGATGACTGTAACTGCGGTGACAACTGTGATTGCAAAAAGAACTAATGATAAAGAACTAAAACCGTTCAAAAACTTGAACGGTTTTTTATTTTTCATTAAAAGGAGTTTTTTATGCTTATTCCAACCGTTATTGACAAAACACAAAATGGAGAAAGAAGTTATGACATATATTCAAGACTTTTGGAAGACAGAATTATTTTTGTTGGTGGAGAAATCACAAGTGCTCTTTCAAACACAATTATTGCTCAACTTTTATATTTGGAAAGCAAGAGCAAAACAAAAGATGTTTTTT
>CAMPBB010000088.1 GCA_946635125.1 uncultured Clostridia bacterium | reverse complement strand
TTTTTAAAAATGTGGCAAATTCCATTTCAACAACCTTGGCACCCAACTCTTTAAATTCTTCTAAATGAGAAAATTCAGCAAATAAACTATCAACTGAAACAACTTTCACATCTTTACAATCTAGTTTGCAACACAACAATGATTTTTTTATTATATTTGTTAATCCTTCATCAGCCTTAACACTTTCTAAATAATTATCGCCATTTAGTTTATCATTTAACATAATGGTTGCCCCGTTTGCAGAAACCGCAGTTTGGGGAACTATAAACTCGCCCACATCAATTTGTTTATCCAAACTGCCAGCCGAACCAATCATAATAAAATTTTCACAATTTAATTGATAGCACAACAAACAAAAATCAGCCATGTTGGGTGCTCCAACTTTTAGGCATGCATACAAAAACTTTTTTGAATTGATGTGAATAATATAAATCGAAGCGTCTTTATTTTCAAAAATTTTCTCATAGTCTTTTTGTGATTTATCTATAACCTTGCCTATATCCCAACTGGGTGCAATTATGGTGCAATCAAAATGCTCGCTAGATTTAATCCCAAAGCATGTAAACAAAACATCTTTTGTTCCAACATTTTTTTCAAATTCTTCTATAATTTTGTTCATAAAAATCACCTTTTTAGTAATATAGCATATAAATAATTATTTTGCATCTGTTTTTAACACTTTTTAAAAACAAGTTTAAACAAACATAAAAAGAGTTAAATTTTTCACATTTAACTCTTTTTTGTTTCTATAGTTAGCAAAAAACCAATTGGCTTATGGGTGTGTTTTTATTATCTTGCGGGAGCATCTTGTTTTTTTAAATTTTCATGTTGACGAGAAAAATCCTTAACAATTTGTTTTCTTGCACTAATTAAATCACAAGCAGATTGATGTCTACTCTCATCAGTTTCACTGTTAACAAGATAACCTTCTTCATCTTTAAACTCTTCATTTGTTTGAAGCCAAACTTCTTTCATATCGGCAGCTTCTTTTTTAGTTAACCCCATTGCTATGGACAGTGTTTCATATTGTGGAACATCTTTTAAGTAACTTGGATCATTTCTTAATCTCTCTGTTTCTCTATAATATGTGCCCATATCATCCATCTTACCATTTCCAAACATAAAGTCAAGAAGTTTCTCTTTTTTTATGGCAATTCTCATTTTATCAGCAGCTTCTTTCCCAGCAATAATTTCAACCATTTTTGGGGCTTCAAATGCCAAGTTAGCCAAACTCGCACTACCATATTTGCATTTGCTTGGGATATCACAAAATTCTGTTGCACTAATCATTCCCTTATAAATCATTTTATTTTCTCCTTTTTGCTTTTGTTAAGCTAAAATAATTATAACATGCCCCCCCCCCGATGCTGTCAAGTAATATTTAACTTTTTTAAAAATTAAATATCTTCAATGAAGCTGGCGCACCTTGATTTTTCGTGGTCATCAACAACAGTTATGCCATTTGCCCTGCACTTTCCGTCATTATTGAATAAGCATTTTGTTGTGTTGCATTTTAGTGACAGATTTTTTATGTGCCTAAAATTTTCATAATTTGGTGTTGTTTCAAACATGTTTTTTGTTAAATCAAGCTCCTCTCTCTTTTTTTCTTTGTCACGCTCAAAAGTTTTGCAAACAGCGTGAGAATTAACATCCAAAAACCCCGCAAAGCAGGTGTGACCTGCGTTGTGCTTACATGATGTTCTTCTGCAACGAATGTCCATTTTTACCTCCTTTTAACATTTATCTTTTACCAAAGCATTTGACAATATGCAAAAAAAATTGTAAAATGTTTGTGAAGTGGAGGTGAAAACACATGCAAGTAATACTTTTAACCGATGTTAAAGGAACTGGAAAAAAAGGAGAACTTGTTACCGTTTCTGACGGCTATGCAAGAAACTTTTTATTAAAACAAAAGCTGGCACAAATTGCAAACAACACTAACAAAAACATTTTAAATCAAGCAAAAAGTGCAAAAGAATTTCACAAAGAACAAGAACTTGAAAAATTTAGAGAAATTGCCGAAAAACTTAAAGGCACAACCCTTTCTTTCAATGTTAAAGTTGGAGAAAATGGAAAACTTTTTGGTGCAATCACATCAAAAGAAATTGCTGATAAGTTCAAAGAACTTGGCTATGAAATTGAAAAAAGAAAAATTGATGTTCCACAACTTAAAACTGTTGGAAAATTTGACTGCACAATTCACTTTGCACCAAAAATTGACTGCAAATTCTTTGTTGAACTCAAAAGCAATTAAGCATAAAATAAAAAAATTTGAAGAAAATATCACAGAAGATATTTTCTTTTTTTATAAATAAAATTTATAAAGGTTTTATTTTTAGTTGCTTTTTAAAAAAATATTAGGTATATTTTAACTATAATAAAATGGAGGATTATATGAGCATTCAAGGTTTAAATGAAGAAAACAACGAACAACAAACCCAAAACGCACAAGCAAATGCCCCAGCAAAAAGTGGACCAGCACACCTTGACATTAAGAAAATGAACAGTGCTGCAACACCACAAGTTGATGAAAAAGAAGAAAAGAAAAAACAAAAAGAACTTGAAAGACAAAAAAAGCAGCAAGAAAAAGAACTCGAAAAACAAAAAAAGCAACAAGAAGCAGCACAAAACGCTGATGAGCAAAAAGACAAAAAACCAGAGAAAAAACAAAAGGAAAAGAAAGAAAAAGAAAACTTGCAAAGTGCCCCAGACCCAGACCTTTTGAAAAGAACTGATGCTGTTAACGAGTTTTTTAAAACGCCACCAGCGGGAGTTTATCCAAAAACAGACTCCCAAGGAAGAGTTATAAAATATAAAAAGCGTGGTGGAGTTTTTGCCTTTTTTGTTGGAATCTTTTTTAGCCTATTCTTGTTTGTTTTTTGTGGAGGACTTGCTCTATCATATTTTTACTACTGCTACAAAATTGAAGATGCAGGAAAAACTCTCGGCGTTGACATGAGCTTTTTGCCTGAGGACACAAAAAACAAAACAGCCAGTGAACTTGTTTCTCTTTTAATGGATTATAAAGATGGTTATGTTAACATGACTGTTCAAGATGCAAAAGACAAACTTGGTTTAGACATCGAAGAAGTTGTTCAAAAAAATCTTGGAATTGAAATTCAAGACTTTAATGAAATTGAATTAACACTTAAAAATGTTAACGACGGAAACAAGATTAAAGTTAAAGACATTAGGCTTCAAGACATTTTAAACAACACACAAGATTTTGTTAACGCACTGCTTCCTGAACTTTACAAAAAAGTTTCTGTTTCTGCAATTTTGGACCTTGCAAGCATTCAAATAAACCTTGACAAACCTCTTGTTAAAGATGAAATTTTTGATGTTAACCCTAACCCAACCTTTGTTTTGGGTGAAAAAACATATAAAATAAACTATGCCAAAAAAATGGTTGAAATTAGCGAAGAAGAATTTCAAACTGAGTTAAAAGATGGCAAGTTTAAGATTAACTCTGTTGAATACACCATTTCTGATGACAGAACAAAACTGTTGTTTGAAGGTGGAGAAATCACTCTAAAATATGACCACAATTATAAAAAACTTAATGACTTAACAGTTTCTGAACTATTAAGTTCAATTATTCCAAACTATATTGGCGGAGAAAACTTAACACTAAAATTCATTCAAAATGCATTAAATCTTGACCTTGTTGATGAAACAAATCCAGAATTTGCAGGTTTGTTAAACACAAGCATAAACACCTTGAAAATCGACAAAGTTTTGGACGCTGTTTCACTTAGGTCTTTTGAAAAACTTGTTGGAACAGAAATCATTCCCCTTGATGATGAAAGA
>CAMPBB010000087.1 GCA_946635125.1 uncultured Clostridia bacterium | reverse complement strand
CAAAATAATCAAACGGTGGTCCATCACAACTGGAGTAAACTACTAATAACCCCCCCCCCAGCGTCGAGGTGTCTGGAATATCAAATGATAGGCTACATTCTTCACCCTTTATTTTTTTATTGTGATAATCAATTAATTCAGCAATTTTATCATGTCCTAAATCACTAACAGCTTCATTCACTGCTCCCAAAACTTCATCTTTATAGGCAGCTGTTTTATTGACAAAAAAAGAAAGCCCTGTTGATTCAAATCCTTCAATATTATTATTTGATATCTCTCCTTTATAAACTCCACACGCTGACGCCAAAAAGCCAAACAAGACTATCATAATAACAACCATAAAATTACGACCACATACTTTTGACATTTTTATTGCCCCCAATTTTTAAATTCTTTCAATTAGAGTATCACAAAAACAATAAATATGTCAAATGAAAATGCTGAATAATTAAACAACACTTCACCCATTTAGTTCTTCCAAAACAACTGTTCCGTCAAGCCAACTTGTGATAAAGCTTCTTAAATGCCTGTGGCTATGTTTTTCAAAGCAACTTATCATCTCTTCTGGGGTTATCTCTTTAAAGGCATAATCTTCGCACAAGCCTTTAAGGCACTTTAACATCTTTTTTTCACCAATAGCGTCACAAACCCCGTCAAACATTAAAAGCCCCTTAACATAAGTTAAATAAACATATTCCGTTTCACTGTTAAATGTTTTAATATCTCTGTTCATTTGCGTGTTTAAATTCCCATAAACTTCTTTAAAAACATCACAATATAAAAGATATGACGAAAGAGCATTTCCAATAACCTCATCTTTTGTTAAAAAGTAGCCTTCATTTTTTTCATAGAAGAGTGCTGTGCTAAATTCAGCAAGCCCCTCATCAATAAAGCCATATTTAAGCTGATTGTTTCCAACCAAAGAATACCACCATTGATGTGCAATTTCGTGAACAATAACATTTTGATATTCGCTTTCATTTGTTATTTGGTCTGAAACATAAACAAGAGTTGGATATTCCATTCCACCATGCAAAAAGTTTGTTTTACAAACTGTGAGGCTTTCATATGGGTATGCTCCAAAGAGTTCACTAAAAGTGTTTATGGCATCAACCGCTGTTTTTAAGTGAATTTCTGGCGTTTCATCATCATAATAATAATATTTAACTTTTGCTGTTTGTGTTTCTTCTTCTATAACATCATATTCTTTTGAAAAAACAACAGCAAAATCTCGAACTGCTTTTGCCTCATAAGTTGTTGTTTTAACCCCATTTTGCGTCTTTTCTTCCACCATGTTCCCAGTTGAGCACATTAAAAAATTTTCATCATAAGAAAAATTTACTTTATAATTTGCAACTTTGCTAAAAAAGGGGTCACCAGTTGGAAGATAACCATCCAAATTCCACTCGCCGCCATCAAAAACGCACAAGATTGGAAACCAGTTTCCAAGGTTTATGGTGTGCTCTCCATAGCCAAACCTGTGATTAACTTTTGGAAGAGTTAACGAAAAAGAAATTTCTATGCGTGTTTTATCCCCTTTTTTTGCCAAATTTTGCGTTTTAACCTTTAACAAGTGTTCGTCTTCACCCTCAACAGAAAACTCTTGTTCTTTGCCATTTTCTTTAACTGTTAAAACATCAATTTTGCCATAAGATTTTTCGCCATCAAAAGCCCTTTCTTCTTGAACACTGCTCACTGCAAAATTTTGAGTGTTCCCCTCTTTAAACGCATTTGGGTGCAAATGAAAAAACACACAGTCAAAACAATAATTATCCTTGTTTTTCATTTCAACAATTTCTGTTGCTGAAACTGTTTTGTTTTTCTCATCAAGGGTTGCGGTGATTTCATAGGAATTTAGGTTCTTGCTGATTTTTCCGATGTTTTCTTCGTTTGAGCATCCAAAAAATGTTAAAGGCAAGAAAACAATTAACAAACTAAAAAATGCCAAAAATATGTTTTTTTTCATATAATCCCCCATCAAAACTTATTTATATGACAAAAGTCAATTAACATATGACTTTTTGATTTATTTTCAAAAAGTTTTGATAAACTATTGTTTTAATTGACAATTTTTGCTATTATTAAGTTTAAGTGAGGTGTGTTATGTCTTTTTGTAAATTTTCTAGTGAAATCAATTCGCTTAATGTGACAATTGTTGACAACACTTTTATTGAAGATTATTTGCCACAAGCAAGTGGTGAACAAGTCCGCATTTATTTGTGGGGGCTTTATCTTTGTTCTAACCCAAGTTTAAAATCAAGTCTTTCAAGCATTGATTCTTTTTCGGAAAGCCTTGGAATTAGCCAAAACGATGTGATGGATGCTTTTAAGTTTTGGCAAGAAATGGGACTTGTTCAAATTTTGGACACAAATCCGCCAGAAATTCAATATATGCCAGTTAAAAACGCAATTTCAAAGAAAAAATTTAAAGCAGACAAATATGAGCAATTTAACTTGTCGGTTCAAAACACAATTTCTGGAAGAATGATAACACCAAATGAGTTTAGTGAATATTACACTTTGATTGAAACATATCACATGAACCCAGAAGCACTTTTGATGATTGTTAAGTATTGCACCGACCTTAAAGGCAACAATGTTGGATATAACTATGTTTTGGCTGTTGCAAAAAACTGGGCAAACGAAGGAATTTTGACATTTTCACAAGTTGAAGAAAAACTTCAACAATTAAGTGACACTGAAACAAAACTCAAAGAAGTGTTAAAGGCTCTAAAACTTTTGCGTAAACCAAGTTTGGAAGAAAAACAAAAATACATAAAATGGACAAAAGACTTAGACTTTTGCGATGAAGCAATTTTGTTTGTTGCTCACCACATCACAAAAGGTGGTTTTGAAAAACTTGACCAAAAACTAACAAAATATTATGAACAACACTTGATGTCTAAAAAAGAAATTGAAGAATATGAAGCACACAAAACAAGCCTTTATGACCTTGCAAAAGAAATTAACAAACTCATTGGAGTTTATTATGAAAATGTTGACAATGTTGTTGAAAGTTACATAAACCCTTGGCTCATGCGTGGATATGATGAAAACTCGTTAAAACTTTTGGCAAGTTTTTGCTTTAAAAACAATGTTCGTTCTCTTCAAGGAATGGACTCTGTTATTCAAAAATATTACAAAAACGGTTTAACAACAACTCAAAGCATCTTGCAACACATGGAAAAAGCAAGACTTCAAGATGAAAAAATTAAGAGAATTTTGGAAAAAGCAACTTTGATTAGAAATGTGACAAGCTGGGACAGAGATTTTTATAAAACTTGGACATATTCTTGGAATATGCCACAAGATGTTATTGAATATGCCGCCACTCTTTCGGCAGACAAAGCCCAACCAATGCAATATATAAACAAAATTCTGTCAAACTGGTTTGAACAAAAAATCAAAACTCTTGACGAAGCCAAAATTGTTGGAGAACTTTACAAAACTGGTGCTGGCGTTGATGGCAAAAAAGACACTTCAATCATCCATGACAGAAAATATTCAGAAGATGAAATTAAGTCTTTGATTAGTGACATTGATGAAATTGAAATTTAAGGAGAAATTCCATGAACAAAAAACAAATTATTGATGAAGCTCACAAAATCATTTTGGAAAGAAAAAGACAAAACGAAGTTAAAAGTGAAAACAATTACTTTAATGCAAGAGAAAAAAGCAAAGAATTCAAAAAATATGACCTATTATTCCGTGAAAAAACTTTTCAGCTGGCAAAAACAAACAGCCAAAACATTAAAAACGAACTTGAACAAATTAAACAAAAGCGTTTGTTTGAACTCAAAAAACTTGGGCTCAGT
>CAMPBB010000086.1 GCA_946635125.1 uncultured Clostridia bacterium | reverse complement strand
AAATTTGACTTAAAAAACTTAAAAAATATGTAAAAAAGGTGTTAAAAAACAACATTTTTGCAAAAAAGGAGAAAAAATGGAAGAAAAATTAACAAAAAAACAACAAAAAGATTTAGTTTTGGAAATTCAAAAAGACTTTAAAAGAAGAAAAGAAGAGAGAAAAATTTTTGAAGAAAAGTGGAAATTAAATCTAAATTTTTTGATTGGAAATCAAAATTTGGACTTAAATATGTCAAACATGATTTTTGATAGTGAAAGCAATTTTGCTTGGGAAGAAAAAAAGGTTTTCAACCATATTGCGCCAATTATTGAAACGAGGCTAAGTAGGCTTGTGGAGGTTAAACCAAGCATGGTTGTTTTGCCTGCAAGTGCACAAGATGAAGATGTGTCTAACGCAAAAGTTTGCCGTGATATCTTGGAAGGAATTTCATCAAAAATAAACTTGTCGAAAATAATTTCAAAAGCAACAAGTTGGAGTGAAGTTTGTGGAACGGCTTTTTATAAAGTTGTTTGGAACAAAGATGATGGCATGGTTATTGGAAAAAATGAAAATGGAGAAAACATTTTTGAGGGAGATGTTGATGTTTTGGTTTGTTCTCCTTTTGAAATTTATCCAGAGAGTGGTTTGGTGGAAGAAATTGAAGAGCAAAAAAGCATTATGCATGCAAAAACTTGTGATGTTCAAGAAATATATGAGGCATGGGGCGTGAAAGTTTTGGGGAGTGATGTTGAAAGTTTTTCTCTTGCTCAAAATTTTGCTTCTTCAAACGCTTTTTCAATTTCAAAGACCATCAAGCATAATGAAGCACTTGTGATTGAAAAATATGAAAAGCCAACAAAAAAATATCCTGATGGCAGACTTATTATTGTTTGTGAAAATGAACTTTTATATTACGGAAAACTTCCATACAAAAATATGCACAATGAAAAGCGAGGCTATCCATTTGTTAAACAAATTTCAATCAGTGAGCCAACAATGTTTTGGGGGACTAGCGTGATTGAAAGGCTCATTCCAATTCAAAAGGCATATAACAGTGTTAAAAACAGAAAACATGAATTTATGAAAAGAGCATCACTGGGTGTTTTGGCGGTGGAAGATGGCTCTGTTGATGTTGAATCTCTGGAAGAAGAGGGGCTTGCTCCAGGAAAAGTTTTGGTGTATCGCCAAGGCAGCAATTTGCCAAGTTTGATTTCAGAAGATTCTGTTCCAACAAGTTTTGAACAAGAAGAAAGAGCTCTTTTGGATGAGTTTTTAAGTGTTGGTGGGATATCAGACATTTTTGGTGGAGAAAATTCAAAATTTTTAACAACAATGAGTGGAACTGCTCTTGAAATTTTGATTGAACAAGAATATTCAAGAATTTCTTCAATTGGAGAAAACATAAAGTTTGCAACAAAGAAAATTGCTGAACAAATTTTAAGACTATATAAGCAGTTTGTTGCAGGGAAGAGAGAAACAAGGCTTGTTGGCAATAATGGGAAAGTAAATTTTTTCTATTGGGATAAGGGAACCATCAGTTCAGATGATGTCACATTTGACACGCAAGCAGAAAATTTAAGGTCTTTAAGTCAAAAGAGAAACACAATTTTGGAGCTTTTAGATAAAGGCATTTTTAATGATGAAAACGGGAAACTAAAACCAGAAATGAAACTAAAACTCCTAGACACATTGGGCTTTGGGCTTTGGGAAGAAAGCCTAGATTTAGATGCAAAGCAAACACAAAAAGCACAAAGAGAAAACATGGAACTAATTAGTGAAAACATAGTGCCAAAAGTGCTTGACATTTTTGACCATCAAAAACACATTGAAGCACACACTGCGTTTATGCTTTCAGAGGAATTTGAAAAAAATGTTAAAAAGAAGCCGGAGTTTGAAACAATTATGCTAAATCACATAAACGAGCATAAAAAATTTTTGGAAAAAACATTAAAAGAACAACAACAAAAAGGAGAATAAAAAATGGAAGAAAATTGTGGGGAACAACCAAACAGTGAACAAGAATTTGGCTCCCTTAACGGGAAATTTCAAAACGAACAAGAACTTTTAAAAGCATATCAAAACCTTGAAAAGGAATTCACAAAAAAGAGCCAGGAGTTAAGCTCTTTAAAAAAACAAAATGATGCAAAAAATTCTTTAAATGATGAATTGTTTTTTGGTGAAAAATGGGCTAGCGATGTTGAAAAATTTTTGCTAGAAAATCCAAAAGCAAAAAATCATGCAGTTGAAATTTCAAATCTTTTGATTGAAGACAAGGAATTGAAAAACACGAAAAATCCCCTTCAATCAGCTTGGCAAATTTGGCTAACAAAAAACTTTAAAGAGCAAGAAGACTATTTGCAAGATGAAAGTTTTTTGGAAAAAGTTTGCCAAAATAATCAAGTAAAAAATCGTGTTATTTCATGTTATTTAAGTGAAATAAACAAAAGAGATAACACACCGCCAATTTTGAAAAATTCTTTGGTGGGCGGTAACTTGAAATCAAGAAAAACCACAACCCTTGAAGAAGCAAAAGAATTGGCAAAAAAAATTTTTAACAAATAGGAGAAAAATATGGTAACAATGGAAACGGCTCAAAACGCACTAAAAGACATATATTTAGATGTTGTTAGCGAGCAATTAAACACAAAGACGAATGTTTTGTTTAATGAGTTTAAACAAACAAGTCAAGATATTTATGGCAGAGAAGTTCAAAGGCTTGTTCCATATGGCGTAAACGGTGGAGTTTGTGCTGGTGATGAGGGTGGAATGTTGCCAACTGGTGAAAATAATTCTTACATAAA
Organism: uncultured Clostridia bacterium; assembly: GCA_946635125.1. Taxonomy (GTDB): domain Bacteria; phylum Bacillota; class Clostridia; order Christensenellales; family UBA1242; genus UBA7584. Next base: position 1,037 of record CAMPBB010000086.1, on the reverse strand, counting down.
TTTCACATCAAATCTTAAAAACCTTTATGGAACGATTGAAATAACAGACAAAGCTTTGAAAGCATCAAGTGATGATGCTGGTGCTTTTGTTAACCTTTTGAGTGCGGAAATGGAAGGGCTTTTGGCGTCATCAAAGTTTAATCTTGGAAGAATGATGTTTGGAGATGGAACTGGGAAACTATCCAATGTTTCTTCGGCAGTTAGGTCAACAGGAAAAATTGTTGTTTCAAGCACAAAAAACTTAATTGAAGGGCTTGTTGTTGATTTTTACAACGGAAGCACTCTTGTTTTGGGTGGAGCAAGAATAACTGCTGTTGACAAAACAAACAACAGCATTTACACAGATCAAACTCTTTCTCAAGCATTTGTGAGTGATGCAAGTTCTTATGTTATTTATGTTCAAAACAGCAAAGACCAAGAAATCACAGGTCTTGAAAAAGTTTTTGAGCAATCTGGAACAATTTATGGCGTAAATCGTTCTCTTTATCCATTTTTAACAAGCTATTTAAAAACAATGGGCGAGCAAGAAACATTTGATGAAATTGTTCTTCAAAGCGTTTTTGATGAAGTTGAACAAAGAACAGGTAATAAATTAAATTTTATTGTCACAACAAACAAAATTAAAAGAATGTTTGCCGATGTTTTAAGACCATATTCAAAAAATATGGAAACAAACACATTAAGTGGTGGATATAAGGCTTTAAGTTTTAACGGAATTCCTTTGGTTGGAGACAAATTCTGCCCAGAAGGAGTTTTGTATGCTTTAAACACAGATGATTTTGCTGTTCACAAACTTTGTGATTGGGAGTGGCTTGCAAATGAAGATGGCGCAATCTTAAAACAAAAACAAGGTTATGCAAGTTTTACTGCAACCCTTGTTAAATATGCTGAACTTGTGTGCTCAAGGCCGGGCGGACAAGGAAAGATAAATAATATAGTGTAAAGGAGAAAAAATAATGGTAACAATAAATTCAGCAAATGCAGCCCTTAAAACAATGTATTTAGATGTGGTTGCAAATCAATTAAACACCAACATG
>CAMPBB010000085.1 GCA_946635125.1 uncultured Clostridia bacterium | reverse complement strand
AACGGAAATCAACAAGAGTGTTAAGTTCTTGCTTAACCTTTAAAATAACATCGCCGCCTTTTCCACCGTCTCCACCATCTGGTCCGCCATTTGGAACATATTTTTCACGCCTAAAAGTGCTGGCACCATCGCCACCATTCCCTGCTTTCACATAAATTTTAACTTTATCGACAAACATTTTTAACCTCTTTATAATATTTACAAAAATTTTTCAGTTCACAATTTTCACATCCTGGATTTCTTGCCTTACACACATATCTTCCAAACAAAACAAGCCTAAAATGTGCATCGTGATTTAAATAATTGGGATACTTTTTGGAAAACTCTTGACCTGTTTTTTCTGGCGTGTTTTGATTAACAAGCCCAATTCTATTTAAAACTCTAAAAATGTGAGTGTCAACACCCATAACATTTTCGTTAAACACAATTGAAGCCACAACATTTGCAGTTTTTTCACCAACACCAGCAAGTTTTTTAAGTTCTGATGAGCTTTTTGGAAGTTCTCCGCCGTATTCTTTTAACAGTTGTTTACTCATGCTTATTATGTTTTTTGCCTTATTGTGATAAAAGCCCAATGTGAAAATCAACTTTTCAAGTTCTTCTTGGCTTAAAGAGGCAAAATCTTTTGGGGTGTTATATTTTTTAAACAACTCTTTTGTGACAACATTCACTCTTTTATCTGTGCATTGCGCAGACAAAATGACCGCCACCAAACACTCAAACGGCGTTGAAAACTTTAATTCTGGCTCAGCGTTTGGAAACAACTTTTCAAGATATGAAAAAGTTTTTTCAATCTTTTGATTATTCACTTTTTGTTCTCCTATTTTTTATTATAACATAAAAAAGCCTATAAATCAATAAAATAAAAAAGCACAATGGCTTTTTCTATTTTGTCTTTTTGGTTGATTCAAGTTCCAAAAGCACTTCTTTTGACATCTTTTTTAGTGATTGACTGTTGTATTCCATGTTTGTTATGTAATTTATGATGTTTTTATCGCCTAAGTTTGTTGTTATAAACTTGTTTTGACCTTTCTCTTGAAGTGATAAAATTTCTTTTGTTATGTCAACTCTTTTCTTTTTGGGGTTACACAAAATTCCATAACCAGCATTTAAAAGAGCCTCTCTGTCATTCAAAGCATCACCAAGCATGCAAACATTTTCCCATTTTAAGTCATCATTTAATATGAATTTTTCAATGTATGCTTTTTTCCCAACGCAAGAAACTTGAACAGCATCGCCCTCACAAACAACAAGATTTGGAAATGCCTGGCTTACAGCTGCAGCAACATCTTTTGATTTGTGAGCACAAACAATTTCCAAAGACAGAACTTGCTTATCTTTAAGCAAAACATCAAGATATTCTCTTCTTTTTGTGGTGATTGGAAAGTCAACTTTTCCAATTTCATCAAGAGCTTTAACAACACTTGCTGTAATAAATTTTTTTAATCTATGTTTTGAATCCAACAAACTTTCCATATAGTTATTTGTTCTTGTTTTGTAAACAATAACCGAACTTTTTGTGATATTTCTAACAATTTCTTCAATCTTTTTTATGGCACTTGCCGTGATTGGTTTGCTTGCTTGTCTTCCATCATTTATTGTTGTTGAAGCGCCAACATTAGACGCAAAATTGGCATGAAACAGCCCTTTTTGAATATCACATTCAATGCAGAGCATTTCGAAAAAATTTAATATCTCGCTCATGTTTTTGCCTGATAAAAAAGTGACTGGGATATTGCTTTCAAAAACACTTTTCATAAGATTTGTACATCCTTGTTGAAGTTCTCCATTTGGCTTTAAAAGTGTTTGGTCAATGTCAAAAATTATGTGTTTTATGTTGTTTTTCATCAAAATTCCCCTGTCTTTTTGCTATTTTTTTCATTATTTCTTCATTTTTGATTATATCATACAAAACAAAATTGTCAACATAAAAAAATAAAAAACCACCAATTTTTTGATGGTTTTTTAAACTACTTCATCTCAACTTCTTTCTCTTCGTGTTTGATTTTTTCTTTACCAGCAGTGTTTGTTAATTCTTTCATTTTTGTTTCGGAAAATTCTTCATTTGTTAAGAATTTTGTTGTTTCATCATTAAAGTTGCCAATTGCAAACTTTTTGTTTGAATTTGATTTTTTTGCAACATTATAAACACTTTCATATTTTGTGTTTGTTACAATTGCATATTCAGTGTTTTCCATTGCTGCAATGTCATTAACTCCATCACCCATTGCACAAACACCTTTTAAATCCTCTGTTCCAGTTTTATGTTTTTGAAGTGTTTTGATGCCTTCAAGTTTGTTTCCATGTCCAAATTGAACAGTTTTCCCTTGACTTATGTCAACACTTGTTCCAAAAACTTTAGCAAGTTCTTCGTTGATTTTGTTAAGTTTTGAGCCAGTGTTAATGATTTCTAGTGAATAAATTTCATTGTTTTCAATCTTAGCTTTTAGCATTTTTTGAGATATTTTTATGTGTGGCAAATTAACTTTTTTAATTGCTTCCAATAAACCAACCAAAACAACAAGTCCAGCATATTTAACTTTCCCACTAACACTTTCAACTTCCATTAACTTTTCTCTGTAATTTTCATTTTTTCCACGATAAATAATAACAGTTCCGTTAGCGCAGTTTTTTATTATTTCCCTAACTTTGTTTAATTCATCTTTTGTTAATGGCTTATCTTTTAAAACAGTTCCGTCACTAGTTTTAATGTAAGCACCCGCAAAAGCAACAACATCTGTGTTTAATCCGCCTTCAATGTTGGTTTCTTTGTTGATTTTTGCAAGTATGTTTTCAATTTCGAAAAGGCTCATTCCAGATTGAAGAGCAAATTCAATTCCTTTTTCGTTGATTTTTTTGATAAGGTTTGAAACATTTTCACGCAAATTTCCTTTTCCATCAACAAGAGTTCCTTCAATGTCACTTGCAAGCAATTTTATGTTATTTTTCATATTTTCACTCCCCCCATTATGTGTGTCTTATGGGATAATTATAACACACAACACACTAAAAATCAATATGTCTTATAAAATATAACTTATTATAATTGTTCACTTATGTAAGCAGCTGTTTACTTTTATTGTTACAAGAAATCTGATGCTTATATATTTAAATACTTATATATTTAAATACTTATATATTTAAATATATCGTATCAAATATAATATTGTATTTTTATAGATTATATGATAAAATAAAAAAAGAGGTGAAAAATGAAATACGAACAATTTGCAAAATTCTTAGAAGAAATAGATAATGTGCCACAAGATAGTAAGCATTATTATTTGGATACTTTTACTATATTTACAGAATATTTTTCATGCAGGCGTTTTTCTGAACATAAAAAATTTGAACAACTTAGAAAAACACCAAGTTTGATTGAACTGGGGTTTAAATACTTTATCTCAAAAGTTGAAGATTATATTGATAAACACCAAGATGAAGATATAGATGAAAATATAGATGAGGTTAAAGCAGCTCTTGTTTCGCTATATTTATGGAAAACATTCTGGTTTGAAACTTTTTCTGAAAGAGTTTATGGTTGGGCGGTTGAAACATATGGACCATGTGATGAATTTGATGAAGTTTGGTCTAGCTTAAAAAAAGAAGATTTTTATAATCCCAAAAAAGCCAAACAAATGGCAAAAAAAATTAAGGATAAAAGCCTCCTAAAAAAAATATAACTTAAAATAAAAAGAACAATATTGTTCTTTTTTATTTTTCAAAACAACTATTGTTCGTTTATGCTTTACAACTAAATAAAAAAACAGCCATATAAGGTTAAAAACTTTTGAAACTTGCAATAAAAATGACCTAGCCTATCGCTAAGT
>CAMPBB010000084.1 GCA_946635125.1 uncultured Clostridia bacterium | reverse complement strand
CATTGGATAACTTCTGAAGCTGGATTTGCAAACTTTGTTTATGCAGAAGTTTGGGATAATGATAAATCTGTTTATATGGGCAAATTCACAGAAGACTTTGTTTTAACAAAATCTGGTAACTACTCAATTCAAATCTTTGACATTGTTGGTCAGCAACACAGATTTGGTTTACAAAACAAAGCTGAGTTCACCCTAAACATTTTAAACGATGTTAACTACATGATGGAAATTGATGGACAAAAACAAAACCCAATTGAAAATCAAACATTTAACACAAGCGTTACACTAACTCTTGAAAACACAGACCGCTATGACTGGAAAAATGGTGGATTTATCACAGTTTTGAAAAATAACAAAGCATTTACAAACTATGTTAAAAATGACACAAGTTGGACATTTAGTGAAGCTGGTTATTACAGCATTTATGTTGAAACACCACTTAAATCAAACACAACAACACCAATAAAAATTTCAGCCACTGCTCACTTCACAATTTTGGACGAAAATGAAAGCAAAACTGTTTATGACTTTGCAAAAATTTCTGGCTACTCTGTTTCAAGAATTGAAAGAATTGACTATAACAGTGACCTTGCTGAACTCATTTCTTACATAAAATCAAATTATGCACAAATTGATGAAGATTCATCTCAAAGAGACCAAGTTATTTCATCTTTTGCTGGTTATAACAAAAAACTTTTGGACGATAACAACATAACAACAGTAACAGAGCTTGCAAATCTTTTAAACACAATTGATGAAAACTCATTGTTATACTCTTATGTTGATGTGACAAGCACATTGAAAAAACTTTTGGAAACAGACACCTTGCAAAGCTTTAAAATAACCCCAGAAAACTTGGGAATTGGAAAATATCAAATCACTGTTAATGTTGAAGCAAGTGAACTTGTTGCAAGCCAAACTTACACTTATAAAGTTTGGATTAACAATGAAGAACCAACCATCACTCCATCAAGGTCTTTTGGAAGTTCTTCAATAAAAAGTTTTTCAATATCTTATAACCCAAGCATCATATTTAACCAAGTTGGAAATTCTTACATTATGATAAACGACATTCTTGTTGACACAATATCAGAGCAAAGCTCATCACAAAATCAAGTGAAAACATATCGTGTTTCATCTCCTGGAACATATTTAATCCAAGTTTATTCAAAGAGCGGAAGTTTGATTTCCAGTCAAAGAATAACCATTGATATTCCACTCAACACTGCCGCAATCATCTTAATTATTGTTGCAGTTGTTGTGGTTATTGGAGTTGTTGTTATCTTCATAATCTTTAGAACAAAGATGAAAGTTAAATAACATTAAAAGAATAAAAAAACACATTTCAAATTGAAATGTGTTTTTTTTATTAAATAAATATTATCTCTTACTAAATTGAACTGCGCGTCTAGCTTTGTGAAGACCATATTTCTTTCTTTCTTTCATTCTTGGGTCACGAGTGAGAAGTCCTGCTGTTTTTAAAACTGCTTTGTTTTCTTCACTAAGTTTCACAAGTGCTCTTGCAATTCCGTGACGGATTGCTCCTGCTTGACCTGTTGTTCCACCACCATTAACATTAACAAAAATGTCGTATTTGTTTAAACTTTCTGTAAGTTCAAGTGGTTGACGAACAATTTGCTTTAATGTTTCCAATCCAAAATATTCATCTAAACTTCTTTTGTTTATGGTTATGTTTCCACTTCCTTCAACAATTCTAACGCGTGCAACTGAACTTTTTCTTCTTCCAGTTGCTGGAGTTTGAACAATGTTTGAACTTTTCTTAGCTGCCATTATCTTCTTCCTCCTTTAACTTCCAAAACTTGTGGATTTTGCGCTTGGTGGTCGTGTTCAGCACCTTTGTAGGTTCTAATTTTCTTTTGCATTTGTCTTCCAAGTTTGTTCTTTGGAAGCATTCCTTTAATTGCACGAGCAACCACAAAGTCACTTCTTTCTCTCATGAGTTTGTCATATCCAATTTCTTTGTCTCCACCTGGATATAAGGTGTGGTATTTATAAACCTTTTGGTGAAGTTTGTTACCTGTTAAAACAACTTTGTCACAGTTAATAACAATAACATAGTCACCCATGTCAACGCTTGGTGTGTAGGTTGGCTTGTTCTTTCCACGAATAACTGCAGCAACCTCACTTGCAAGTCTTCCAAGTGGAATGCCTGTTGCATCAACAACCCACCACTTTGCTTCAACATCTGCTTTCTTTGGCATCAATGTTTTCATTCTTTTTTCTCCTAAAATAAAAATTCCGCCTAATTTCTATCTTATGAGGGCTAATTCACAAAATTTTTCATAGACTTTTCGTATTATACACCTTTTTTGGGGTGTTGTCAATAGATTTAAAAAACTTTAATCAAAATTTGGATTTTCTGCATTTTTTGTTTTTGATGATGTTTTTGTGTTAACGCTCTCTGCTTTTTTTGTTTCAGTTTCAACAAAATCTTGAACTTTGCTTCTTTTTTCTTTGTTCTCTTCCGTTTCAACAATTTTTCTAACAAAATTTCTGTTATTAGCGTTAAAATCAATGATTTTATCTATGTCTGCTTTTTGCTCTTCATCTAAATTTCCACCATTAGCCTTTCCATTATATGCTTGTTTAAATGCTTGAATTCGCCCTCCAATTCTATATTCAATCACTTTTCCCAAAACTTCATCTTTATATGTAAAAATGGCTGTTCTGCTGGGCAATTTAACAAGCCTCCCATTTTCGTCTAGTGCCTCGGGGTGTTCTTTCCCATAGGCAATAATTGCTCTAACAAATTGTGAAAAACCTTTTTTGTCTTTATTATTAGCACTAAAATCAATGATTTTATCGAGGTCTGCTTTTTGCTCTTTGCTTACTAAACCTTTTTTATATCTTTGTTTATAATTCCTTATTTGATCTCCAATGTTATATTCAATAAGTTCACCAAGAACTTCATCTTTATACTTAAATTTTTCACCACTAATTGGAATCTCAACAAGCCGTCCTTTCTCGTCCAGTGCCTCAGGATGCTCTTTTCCATAAGCAATAATTACCCTCTTTAACTGCTCAAAACCTCTTTTGTCTCTATCATTAGCACTAAAATCAATAATTTTATCTATATCCGTTTTTTGCTCTTTGCTTACTAAACCTTTTTTATATGCTTGTTTAAATGCTTGAATTCGCTCTCCAATTTTATATTCAATAAGTTCACCAATAACTTCGTCTTTATACTTAAATTTTTCACCCTGACTTGGAATCTTAACAAGCCTTCCTTTCTCGTCCAGTGCCTCAGGATGCTCTTTTCCATAAGCAATAATCACCCTCTTTAACTGCTCAAAACCTCTTTTGTCTTTATCATTTGCACTAAAATCAATGATTTTATCGAGGTCTGCTTTTTGTTCTTCATCTAAATTTCCACCATCAGCCTTTCCGTTATATGCTAGTTTAAATGCTTGAATTCGCCCTCCAATTTTATATTCAATCACTTTCCCTAAAACTTCATCTTTATATGTAAAAATTTCACCTTTCTTTGGCAATATAACAAGTCTTCCATTTTCATCTAATGCTTCTGGGTGTTCTTTTCCATAAGCAATAATTACCCTCTTTAACTGCTCAAAACCTCTTCTGTCTTTATCATTTGCACTAAAATCAATGATTTTATCTATGTCCGCTTTTTGCTCTTCATCAAAATTTCCAGCGTCAGCCGTTCCATTATATGCTTTTTTAAATGCTTGAATTCGCCATCCAATGTTATATTCAATCACTTTTCCTAAAACTTCGTCTTTATATGTAAACACTGTTCTAGAACTAGGAATTTTAACAAGCCTTCCAGTTGCGTCTAGTGCTTCTGGATGTTCTTTCCCATAAGCAATAATTGCCCTCTTTAACTGCTCAAAACCTTTTTTG
>CAMPBB010000083.1 GCA_946635125.1 uncultured Clostridia bacterium | reverse complement strand
CATCTTCAACTGGAGCGTTTTAAAGAATGCGCTTGAAGAACTTAAAGATGTTCCAAAACTTGGGGCAAAAGCATATGAACAATGTGCGGGCTTTTTGCGTATTCCAAACTCAAAAAACATTTTGGACAACACATCTGTTCACCCAGAAAGTTATGATGCAGTTGAAAAACTTTTAAAACACTTTAACATTGATGAGCAGGGCATAAAAGATGGAAGACTTCAAATCCTTCCAACAGCAATAGAAAGTGAAGGTGCTGAAAATGTTGCCAAAATTTGTGGAGTTGGTGTTCCAACTTTAAACGATATTGTTGAAGAACTTCAAAAACCAGGGCGTGACATTCGTGATTCACTTCCACCAGTTGAACTTAGGGGAGACCTTTTGTCTATTGAGGATTTAAAAGAAGGCATGATTCTAAACGGAGTTGTTCGAAATGTTATAGACTTTGGTGCATTTGTTGATATTGGTGTTCACCAAGATGGTCTTGTTCACATTTCTCAAATTTGTGATAGATACATCAAACACCCAAGCGAAGAATTAACTGTTGGCGACCGAGTTAAAGTTAAAATTATTGGCTTAGACCTTCAAAAAAATAGAATCAGTTTGTCTATTAAAGATGCTTTAAAAGAGCAATAGAAAAAGAGCAAAGATGCTCTTTTTTATTTTTATTTACTTGATTTTTTTTAGTGCGCTAATTATAATAAGGGTAACAGATCAAAGATTAAAAAGGAGAACAAAATGCCAGCATATCATTTATCAAAACTTATTAGAAGACCAGATGATTTGTGTGTTTTGGAAACACTTGCTAAAGCAAATGAGCCATTGGTGGCAAAACAAATTGCGGAGATTTTAAAAGAAGATAATGTCACTTATGGGAGAATTCAAACTTTTTTAAACATTTTGGAGCGGTCAAGCATTATTACAAAAACACATATTTTAAAATCTATGCCAAAATCATTCACTTGGGAAATGGTTCCAGAGATTAAAGGGCCGATGCGTGATTTGGTGCAAAGCATAAAAGAGTTTGATGATGCGCTAAAACAATATGTTCCACTTTGTCAGATTGATAGAGAAAAATTTGAATCTTTTTGCAGGATTTACACAATTGACAATTCTTTAATTTTATCCAAAATGGGAATATTTGTTAGGAAACAAGATGAAAACAGAAAGGTGCATTACTCTTTGATTCCAGCCCTAAAACCATTTAATGAGAAATTTGCAGACAATTTTTCAAAAACAACCAAAATTGTTGAACAATTGCAAGAAAACAGAGCGCACACAGAAAGACAAAGAGACAATAATCGTTCATTTTAAAAAAAAGAGCAATTTTGCTCTTTTTATTTTATTTTAAAAGTTTTGTTTGTTTCGCAAATTTTTGTGATGTTTTCTTTATCTAGTAAATAACAGTTTCCAAAAATTGTTATTTTGCCTTCATAAACTGTTGCATAACTTCCTTCTTCCAAACAATAAAGTGGAGTTTTCTTGCTTGCTGGCAAATAATAATCTGTTAAAAGGTTGAAAGAACCAAAACAAAATTCATTGCCTTTGTTTTTTAGGTTAAAGTGTGGAATGATTGTGATGTCACAAAATCCCATGCCATCATACCAGTTTTTTATGCCAATTTCTTCATCTGTTTCAGGGTAGTCATAAGAAATTTTTGTAAGGTTAATTGCACCGGCACTTTTACCAATCAAAACAGCATCTTTGTTTATGTTGTTTTTAAAGTCAATGTCATATAAGAACTTGTTTTGAATTCCAACTTTTCCACCTTGCAAAAACACAACATCAGCATTTTTCAAAAGTTGTTTTGCGTTGTTTTTTGTTCTGTTATCCAAAATAGCAGCATTTTTAAATGGCGACAGTTGTTTTTTAAAGGCTGTTGTTATGAATTTTAAACTCTCATCATTTTCACAAAAACTTTGAGGGTCGTTTGCCAAAAACACAAAGTTATCATATTTTTTTATTGTTTTTTTAAGATTATTTAAAAATCCGTTTGTTTCCTCAATAACAAAACCAACCTTTTTTCCATTTTCTTCAATACGCTGAAAACTTCTTGAAATTAAAAAAATAAACATAAAATTCTCCTTAAAAAAGAGTGTAACATAAATAAATGTTTTGGTCAAACAAAAAGAGGCTTGCAAAATTTTGTTTATGCTCTTGACTTTATTTTTTTTTGGTGCTAAAATTAAATTAGCAATGAAGGAACTGGCAATTCCAGAGCGCAGGTTCGCCCAACCAAAAAATGGGCAAAAAAGAGTGCATCTTTTGGTGCAAAATAGGGTGGAACCGCGGTTAAAAACAATCGTCCCTATGCAAAGATATAAATTTGCATAGGGTTTTTTGTTTTCTATGCAAAAAAAGGAGATAGAAAAATGAGTGAAATAACAATGAACGAACTTGTTGCGTTGTGCAAAAACAGGGGTTTTATTTTTGCAGGAAGTGAAATTTATGGAGGACTTTCAAACACATGGGATTATGGTCCTTTGGGGGTTGAACTTAAAAACAATTTAAAAAGAGCTTGGTGGAAAGAATTTGTTGAAAGAGAGATGAGCAATGTTGGGCTTGACAGTGCAATTTTAATGAATCCGCAAGTTTGGGTTGCAAGTGGACATTTGGCAAACTTTACTGACCCACTAATGGATTGCAGAGCTTGCAAAAGCAGAGTTAGGGCAGACAAGTTGATTGAAGAATGGCTTTTTAACAATAATAAAACAATTGAGGGTTCAGTTGAGGCAATGGGCGACGAAAAAATGGAGCAGTTCATCAAAGAGAACAACATTTGCTGCCCACACTGCAACAAGTGTGATTTTACACCAATTCGAAAATTTAATTTGATGTTCAAAACTTTTCAAGGAGTTACTGAAGACAAAAAAAGTGAAATATATTTGCGTCCAGAAACTGCTGGTGGAATTTTTGTAAACTTTAAAAATGTTTTGCGTTCAACAAGAGGAAAACTTCCTTTGGGAATTGGACAAATTGGAAAAAGTTTTAGAAATGAAATAACTCCAGGAAACTTTATTTTTAGAGTTAGAGAATTTGAACAAATGGAACTTGAATTCTTCTTTGATCCAGAAGATGGAAAAGACTGGTTCACTTATTATAGGCAAAAGGCATATAACTTTTTGCTTTCTTTGGGAATTGATAAACAAAACCTAAGGTTTAGAGACCACGACAAAGAAGAGCTTAGTTTTTATTCATCTGCAACAACAGACATTGAATACACTTTCCCATTTGGTTGGGGTGAGCTTTGGGGAATTGCAAACAGAACTGATTTCGATTTAACACAGCACCAAAAATTTAGTGGGCAAGACATGAGTTATTTGGACCCATTCACAAACAGAAAGTTCATTCCACATGTTATTGAACCATCTGTTGGGGTCGACAGAGTTTTGCTTGCACTTTTGTGCTCAGCCTACACAAAAGAGAAACTTGAAAATGGAGAAGAAAGAGTTGTGATGAAGTTTAGTCCACAACTTGCTCCAATCAAAGTTGCTGTTTTGCCACTATCCAACAAACTTAGCAATGAGGCTGAAAAAGTTTATGCAAAACTTTCTCAAAAATTTAGATGTGAGTTTGACGCATCTGGTTCAATTGGAAAGCGTTATCGCCGTCAAGATGAAATTGGAACACCTTATTGTGTGACAATTGATTTTGACACTTTAAATGATGAAAGTGTTACCATTCGTGACAGAGACACAATGAAACAAGAAAGAATTAAAATTGATGAAATTGCAGACTATATTGCAAAAAAATTGGCATTATAACGCAAAATTTTGCAATTTAACAGCAAATTTTTTGCAAAATCAATTTGTTAGAGCGGAATTGGTTACGCAAAAATATGTTTGTTTGTTTAAAAACATAAAACAAAAATGCAAAAAAATTTGTT
>CAMPBB010000082.1 GCA_946635125.1 uncultured Clostridia bacterium | reverse complement strand
CAACACCAGAGCCAACCATTGTGATGCCCAAACACAAAAGTCCAAAACCAAAAACAATGTTACTAACAAACTTTGCTTTGTTTGATTTTGCAAACAATATCATCAAAATTCCAACAAAAGTGAAAATGCACAGAATTTTTATTATGCTAACACTTTCAAACATTAAAAGAACTAGTGATAGTGATGCTCCAAAAGATGCCCCCAAACAAATTGCAATAACTTGTGACAAATTTATTGTTCCAATGTTAATAAGCCCCGTTGATAAAACATTTGTTAGCATGGTGTTTTGAACTGCAAAACTTATTCCAGAACCAATTGCATAATTTCTAAAAGGCTTGCCAGATTGTTTTGCGAGCATCCTTTTTATGCCCAATCCCATTGATGCCTCAACACCACCATTCATTAGTTTTATCCCATACATAATGGCACCGATACCAGCAAACACTAAAATTATTTGATAAACAACTTCAATATTCATAACACACCCTATTTTTATGTTATAATAATACTAAAAAACAAAAAAACAAGCAAGCAAAATGGCTCACTTGGAAAAAACTTCATCGATTAAACCGTATATTTCATCAATATTTTGAGATGTGACAATTTTTTGTCTATAAATTTTTGCGCCTTTAATGTCTTTTATGTAACACGCAAGATGTTTTCTCATGTTAAGCACAACAAACTTTTCAGAATAATATTTTAAAAATATTTCAAAATGTTTTTTAATTATTTTTGGAACATCAACTTCACTTTGCGTTTTTTCAGCAAAAATCCATGGTCTTCCCAGTGCCCCTCTTCCAATTGCAACCCCACTTGTTCCAAAAATTTTCATTTTTTCTCTTGCTTCACTTATGCTTAAAACATCACCATTTCCAAAAACTGGAATTGAAACACTGTGAGCAACATCTCCAATAATATCCCAGTTTGAACTGCCAGAATAAAGTTCTGATTTTGTTCTTCCATGAACGCAAATTGCACTCGCTCCGCTTTGCTCACACATTTTTGCAAAATCAGTTGCTATAATGCTGTTTTTATCATACCCAATTCGAAATTTAACTGTTACTGGCTTGCTGCTTGATTTCACACAAGAAGAAATCACAGCACCAGCTAAATCCATGTTTTTTAGGAGTGCAGACCCCATGCCTTCCTTAACAATCTTTGGCATTGGGCAACCCATATTGATGTCTATAATGTCAAAATCATTCAAAACTCCAGAAGAAATAACTTCTTCACAAACTTGTGGTTCATTTGAAAAAATTTGAACAGACCTAGGGCTTTCATTTTCTTCATGATTAAGCAAAGCTTTGCTTCCGTCACCCTTATATAATAGCCCACGAGCGCTCACCATTTCAGTTACGGTTAATCCACAACCAAAAGAAGAACAAAGGCTGCGGAATCCACAATCTGTAAAGCCCGCCATTGGGGCTAAAATAAAAGGTGATTTTAATTCAACATTTTTTATTTTCATCTTTTTCTCCAATAAAAAAAGCTAACAATTAGATGTTAGCCTTTTATAGTCATGATTAAGCATTAACTGCGTCTTTCAAACCTTTTCCTGCTTTGAAAGCTGGAACTTTGCTGGCTTTAATTTTGATTGGAGCCTTTGTTGCTGGGTTGATTCCGCTTCTTGCTTTACGAGCTCTAGCTTCGAATTTACCAAAACCTGTGATAACAACTTCGTCTCCTTTCTTTAATGCTTCTGTGATTACATCAAGACTTGCGTTAACAACTTTTGCAACATCAGCTTGTGTAAATCCTGCTTGAGCAGCAACTGCTACTATAAACTCTTGTTTGTTCATAACTTTATTTCTCCTTTTTTAAAGTTAACTTTATTATAGCACAAAATGGGCATCTATACAAATAAAAATGGGCACTTTCAAGAAAAAAATTAAAAAATTTTCAGTTTTTTTAAGTTTTTACCCCAAAAACGCCCATTTCAAGGCTTTTTTAAGCCTTTTTTATAAACTTTTTATTAAATTTTCCACTTTTTTCCCAATTTCTTGAATTGTTTCCAAGTTTTCTCCCTCAACAACAATTCGAATGATTGGTTCTGTTCCACTAACACGGGTGATAATTCTTTCATTTTCTTTTAAGGTTGATTTAAGTTCTTCAAGTTTTGTGTTGATTGCACCGTTGTTATATCTTCCTTTTTGTTCTTCTGTTATTGGAACTGTGATTTTTTCTTGTTCAAAAAGTTTTAAATCTTTTAAAATGTTTTCAAACTTTTCAGTTTTATATAGTTTTGTTAAAAATAATGCTGTTAAAAGTCCATCTGAACACTTGTTGTAATCTCCCCAAACAATGTGTCCGTTGTCTTCTGCTCCATAGGAAATGTTTTGTTCAAGCATTTTTCTTTGAATACTTTTTCCACCAACATCACAACGAACAACTTCGATTGAATATTTTTTCAAACTTTCATCAATTCCACAGTTTGTAACATATGGGGTGATTATTTTGTTGTTTGTTAGTTTTTTGCCATTATACAAGAACATTGCACACAAATATAGCAGTTCTTCTCCGCTTATTGGCACTCCGCCTTTTTTCACTGCGTTCATTCTGTCGGCATCGCCATCAAACGCAAAACCAAGGTCACAACCACTTTCTTTCACAGTTTTGCACAAACCTTCAATGTGTGTGCTTCCACAATCTTGGTTGATAAGTTCTCCGTTATTGGTGTCGTTTATTGCAACAACTTGTGCTCCAAGTTTTTTAAAAACATAAGGCGCTAAATAAAAGTTTGCACCATTAGCACAATCCAGCCCAATTTTAAGTCCAGAAAAATCATCATCAACAACGCTTATGAGATGCTCTGCCCACTCATATTTTAGGCTTTCATCATAAACTGTTTTTCCTGGTTCTTCACTATAATAATATTGTCCAATGTTGTCAAAAATTTGTGTTATTTCATCTTCTTGTTCAACACTAAACTTATATCCTTCGTTTGTTATGAGTTTTAAACCATTAAACTCGTGTGTGTTGTGGCTTGCTGTTATCATGATTGCCATGGCATAATTAAAGCGTTTGGCTAGATAATGAACTCCTGGTGTTGGAATAACCCCACCACAAACAACTTCAATTCCAAATTCGTTAAGCCCACGACAAACTGCCTTTTCAATCATTTGTGCACTAACTCTTGTGTCGTGGCACAACAAAACTTTTCCCTTGTTGTTATATTTGTTAAGATAAACTCCAACACTTTTTGCTAGGTCATAACAAAACTTTTCTGTTATTTTTTCTCCAACAACTCCACGAACACCATCTGTTCCAAATATTTTACCCATATATATCACTTCTCCACATTCATTTTTTTCACGCAAACACTTGCATAAGTTCCAGCAATTGCTCCATCGCCAACAGCGGTTGCAATTTGCCTTAACACTTTGTGTGTTATGTCACCACAAGCAAAAACACCTTCAATGCTTGTTTGCATGTGCTCATCAACAATAATGTAACCATTTTCATCCAAAGAAAGTTCTTTGTTTAAAATTTCTGTTTGTGGCACTCTTCCAATTGCAACAAAAAGCCCATCTAATTTTATGTTTTCAATTTCGTTTGTTTCAATGTTTCTTATGTCTATGCTTTCAAGTTTTTGATTTCCATATAGTTTTTCAACAACAAACCCAAGTTTTTGAATTATTTTGCTG
Organism: uncultured Clostridia bacterium; assembly: GCA_946635125.1. Lineage (GTDB taxonomy): Bacteria > Bacillota > Clostridia > Christensenellales > UBA1242 > UBA7584. The sequence goes on along the minus strand of CAMPBB010000082.1, from coordinate 262 downwards.
TTTTTTTCATTTTTTAAATTATTGTATGTTTCAATGTTCTTGTCATCTGCCCTAAATTCTTTTCTTCTGTTAATGTGAACAACGCTTGATGCAATATTATAAATATATGCAATATCTTCTAATGCCGTGTTTCCACCACCAACAACTGCAACATTTTTGTTTTTGAAGAAAGCACCATCACAAACAGTGCAATAACTTAAGCCTCGTCCAACAAACTTTTTGTCTTCATGCGTTCCAAGAGCCCTTGAAGATGCTCCCATGG
>CAMPBB010000081.1 GCA_946635125.1 uncultured Clostridia bacterium | reverse complement strand
ATTATATCAAAAAGCATAAAAAATTGCAACAAAAAAAGAAAACTCCTCATTTTGAGTTTTTCTTTTCATAAAAAATTTTTTATCTTCCAATTTCTCTGTTTTCGGCTTTTGCTGCTTTTTCACAATCAATTTTGGCTTGTCCTTTTGAACCAACAGAAGCCATAACAGAAGCAATTGCTCCGCCAATTGCTCCACTCATGCCTGCAACTGCTGGCAAAGTTGCCTCTGCACTATGAGCCAAAACCTCAAATTCACCAAGTGCAATTCCAGCAAGAGCTGAACTCACAATTGTTGCAATCATAACTTTTTTTGAACTTAAATAATTGGCTAATTCCTTGCTATATTCAGCCTTAATTTTTAGTTCTTGCCTTGATTTAACATCACTTAAAATTTTTTCACATTGTTCTTGTTTCATATTTTCCATTTTCGTCTCGTCCTCTCTTCATTTTGCATTATAAGACATTTTATTTTCATTGTCAATAGAAAAAAAAGTGCTTTTTCAGCACTTTTTTAAATTTTTAAAGTTTTTTGAGTTTGTCTTGATATTTTTGGAAGTTGCTATAATCTTTTTGGTTAAACTCTTCGGCAAAAGCTCTTATTTTGTCCATTGTTTTTTTGTCGTTAACAGTTGGAAGCTCAACATTAACTTTTATGAACATATCACCTTTGCCCATACGGTTTAAGTGTTTGATTCCTTTGCCTTTAAGTTTTAAAACTGTTCCTGTTTGAGTGTTTTGCGGAATTGTTAATTCAAGTTTTCCTTCCAAACTTGGAATAACAATTTTACCACCCAAAATTGCAGTTGCAAATGGCACCGGAAGGTCTAGGTGAACATCAAAGCCATCACGCTCAAGCATTGGGTGAGCCAAAACTTTCACCAAAACTTGAAGGTCTCCGCTTGGTCCACCACGAACACCAGCATCGCCATAACCATGAAGTGTCATGATTTGCCCATCATCAATTCCTGCTGGAATGTTTATGGTGATTGGGCTTGAAGCCCTGATGCTACCTTTTCCAGAACAAGCCTCACACTTTTCTTTGATGATTTTTCCTGTTCCAGAACACTTTGAACATGTTCCAACATTAACCATTCGCCCAAAAAGGGTGTCTTGAGTGTAACGGACTTGTCCGCTTCCGCCACAGTCTGGGCAAGTTTGATAGGCTGAGCCAGATTTTGCTCCCGTTCCAGAACATTTTGAACACACTTGGCTTCTAACCAAGTTTATTGTTTTCTTAACTCCAAAAGCAGCTTCTTCAAAAGTTAAGGTTATTGAGGTTGTTAAAGTGTTTCCTTGGGCTACACCGCCTCTTGAATTTCCGCCCCCAAAGCCTGATGAAAACATGTTAAAGATGTCATCAAATCCACCAAAGTTTCCAAATCCAGAAAAACCGCCTTGTGATGAGCCGCCACCAGCGCCCCTGAAAAAGTCTTTTGGGTCTGCACTGCCATATTGGTCATAGTTTGCCCTTTTTTGGCTGTCGCCCAAAACTTCATAGGCTTCATTGATTTCCTTGAATTTGTTGGCGGCTTCTTCATTGTTTGGGTTTAAGTCTGGGTGATATTTTTTGGCAAGCTTACGATATGCCGACTTAATTTCGTCACTGCTTGCGTTTTTGTCTACTCCCAATGTTTCATAATAGTTTTTTGCCACCTTTGTTATCTCCTAAAAATTATTCAGCGTCTTTTATGTCGTCTGGTTTAACTTCAACTTCTGGGCCTTCCTTTGCTCCTTGGCTTGCTCCCGCATTGCCTGCATTTGCCCCAGCGTTTTGATAAAGTTTTGTCATGATTGGTTCACTTGTTTTTGAAAGTTCTTCCAAAGCTTTGTTAATTGCTTCTTTGTCTTCTTTCTTAAACTCTTCTCTTGCTTTTGCAATGGCATCAGTTAATGTTTTCTTTTCTTCTTCAGAAATCTTGTCACCATTGTCTCTCAAAGTTTTCTCTAAGGCAAAAGCCATTGCTTCTGCTTGGTTTCTTGCATCAACAATTTCACGACGCTTTTTGTCTTCTTCTGCATATTTTTCTGCTTCTTTGACTGCTTTGTTAATTTCTTCTTCTTTAAGGTTTGAACTTGATGTGATTGTTACACTTTGTTCTTTGCCTGTTCCCAAATCTTTTGCAGAAACATGAACAATTCCGTTTGCATCAATATCAAATGTTACTTCAATTTGAGGAACTCCTCTTGGTGCTGGTGGAATGTCGGTTAAGCTAAATCTTCCCAAAGTTTTGTTTCCACTTGCAAACTCACGCTCTCCTTGCAAAACATGAATGTCAACGCCTGGTTGATTGTCTGTTGCTGTTGAGAACACCTGACTCTTTTTGGTTGGAATTGTTGTGTTACGCTCAATAAGTTTTGTGAACACTCCACCCAAAGTTTCAATTCCCAAAGATAGAGGTGTTACATCTAGTAAGAGGACATCTTTAACATCTCCTGCCAAAACACCACCTTGGATTGCTGCTCCAATTGCAACACATTCATCTGGGTTAATTCCTTTAAATCCTTCTTTTCCAGCGAAGTTTTTAACTGCTTCACAAACTGCTGGAATACGTGTTGAACCACCAACCAAAATAACTTTTGAAATGTCGTTTTTGCTGAGTTTTGCATCTTTTAATGCTTCTTCACTCAATGTGATTGTTTGTTTAACAAGGTCTTCTGTCATTGAATCAAATTTTGCTCTTGAAAGTTCATATTCAAGGTGTTTCGGACCAGTTGCATCAGCGGTTATAAATGGAAGAGAAATGCTTGTTTTTGTTGTGGCAGAAAGGTCAATTTTTGCCTTTTCTGCAGCTTCTTTAAGTCTTTGCATTGCTGATTTATCTTTGCTCAAATCAATTCCGTTTGTGTTCTTAAATTCTGTTACCAAAAGGTCAATAATTCTTTGGTCGAAGTCATCTCCACCAAGGCGGTTGTTTCCTTTTGTTGCCAAAACTTCAAACACACCATCACCAATTTCCATAACAGAAACATCAAATGTTCCACCACCAAGGTCAAACACCAAAATCTTTTGGTTCTTGTTTTCACCTTTGTCTAGTCCATAAGCAAGGGCAGCTGCCGTTGGTTCGTTTATGATTCTCAAAACATCAAGTCCAGCAATTTTTCCAGCATCTTTTGTTGCTTGACGCTGACTGTCTGTGAAGTATGCTGGAACAGTGATAACTGCTTGAGTTACCTTTTGACCCAAATAACTTTCAGCATCTTGTTTTAATTTTGCCAAAACCATTGCTGAAATTTCTTGAGGTGAATATTCTTTTCCTTCAATTTTAACTTTGTAGTCACTTCCCATTTCACGCTTTATTGAAGAAACAGTGTGTTCTGGGTTTGCAATTGCCTGACGCTTTGCAACTTGACCAACCAAACGCTCCCCTGTTTTTGTGATTGCAACAACACTTGGTGTTGTTCTTGATCCTTCAGCGTTTGCAATAACAGTTGGCTCGCCACCTTCCATAACTGCAACACAGCTGTTTGTTGTTCCTAAGTCTATTCCTATAATTTTTGCCATAATAATAATCTCCTTATATATATATTATTTTTTGTTGTTTTTATTCTTATTTTGCAATGATGACAAGAGAATATCTTATCACCTTGTCTTTTGACATAAATCCTTTTTGAACTTCTGTCAAAATTGTGCCGCTTGAAACGCCTTCTCTCTCTTCAGAGGCGATGGCGTTATGGAAATTTGCATCAAACATTTCTCCAACGGCTTTTATTGGGGTTACCCCAAATTCATTAAAGGCATTCAAAAACTCACGCTCCAAAATTTCAAGTCCTTTTCTAACTTCTTCATCTTTAACTGTTTTTAAAGCCCCACAAATTGCATCATAGCACTTAAAAATTCTCTTTAAAACGGTGTTTATTCCATCTTGATATGCTTCTTCTTTTAGTTTTGCATTTCTTTTTCGATAGTTTTCAAAATCCG
>CAMPBB010000080.1 GCA_946635125.1 uncultured Clostridia bacterium | reverse complement strand
TTTTTCATTCGTCTTATAAAAGGCAGACTTAAATATAATGAGTTTTGGGTTTTAAATGACATAAACTTAAAAGTTAAAAAGAATGAATCACTTGCTTTAATTGGTTCAAATGGTAGCGGAAAAACAACTCTTTTAAAAATTATCGCTGGAATTTTGGAGCCAACAAAAGGGAAAATAAAAATTAGTGGCTCAATCGCCCCTTTAATTAACCTTGGAGCAGGGTTTGACATGGAAGCAACAGCCAAGGAAAATGTTTTTTTAAATGGTGCAATTTTGGGCTTTTCAAAAAAACAAATGAAAGAAAAATATGATGGAATTGTGAAGTTTGCTGAACTTGAAGGCTTTATGAACACTCCTCTTAAAAACTTTTCTTCAGGAATGCTTTCTAGGCTTGGATTTGCAATTGCCGTTGATGTTAAGCCAGACATTTTGCTTGTTGACGAAGTGCTATCGGTTGGAGATGAAAATTTTAGGCAAAAATGTCAGGCAAAAATTGAAGAACTGTTAAAAAATGGAACAACTCTTATTTATGTTAGCCACAACATGGGTGAAGTGAAACGCCTTTGCAAAAAGGCTTTGTGGATAAAAGACCATAAGGCTTTTATGTATGGTGATTCAAGTGATGTTGTTGATAAATATATGGAGTTTTGTGAGCAAAATTGCAAGTAATTGCTAGTCTTCTTTTAAAATTTGTGTTATCATATAGGTAGACACAAATTTTTTTTACAAATATAAAAATAGTTTTGAGAAATAACGACATAAATTTAGGGGAAGAGAAAATGAAATATGACATAAGTGTTATAATGCTAGTTTACAACACACCAAAAAAGCTTTTGGAAAAAAGCGTTCAAAGCGTTTTAAATCAAACACAAAAAAACATTGAACTTATTTTTGTTGATGACTGTTCAACAAATGAAGAAACGATTGAATGCTTAAAGAGTTTTTGTGACAAATATGATTTTATTAAAACTGTTAGACATAAAAAAATTTATGGACTACTTAGAGGAAGGCTCACTGGTTTTTCTTACTCAAATGGGGAGTATATTGCTTATCTTGATAGTGACGACGCAATGAGCAGAGATTATTTAAGAACGCTTCTTAAAACAGCAAAAGAAAAAAAGGCAGACCTTGTTGTTAGTTCGTTTTTGCTTGATGAGAGCGGGATTAAAAAAATGAATCCAAGATGCCCATTTGTTAACAAAAACTTTGACCTTTATGATGATGAAATTTTTGATGTTTTCATGAAACAAGAAGGTGCATATTATGGGTGGAGCCTTGTTTGGAACAAGTTATACAAAAGAAGCCTCATTGAAAAGTTTTTTGACGAATTGATGGCTTTTTGTGAAAAACATGTTGGCCTTAACATGCATGAAGACATTGCTTTTTCAACATTTTCATACAAAAATGCAAAACATTTGGTGTCTGTTAATGAAGAGTATGTTTATTATATGTTTCATGCAGGTGCTTCAACGCAAAATAATACGAAACAAGAATGGTTAAAAAATCTTAACGATGTGGCAACTGTTGTGGGTTTTATTAAAAACACTTTAAAGAAAAACAATTTATATGATAAATATGAAAGCAATTTTGTTGCGTTTAAAGATAGATATGTGAATATATATAATAGAAATAAGCCAGAAAAAGTTGGAAAAATTGAAGCGTTATCAACCCTTTCAAAATTGTTAAATGACGGCAAACCTGTTGAGATTGATGAAAATTTTGAAGAATATTATTATGAAGACTATTTGGATGTAACTTGGCATGAGAATGAAAAAGATCAAATTATTCAAAATATTTGTGATGAAAAGCATAAAGCCATAAGTTTTGAAGTGTTTGACACATTGCTCCTTAGAAACTTGTTTGAGCCAAAGGATTTGTTTAAGTTTTTGAGCATTGAATTTAACAAAATTAGTGGGAGCTCATACATAAAGTTTGAAGAACTGCGTGTTTTTGCTGAAGAAAAATCAAGGCAAGTTGTGAAATCTGAAGAAGTAACTCTTGATGACATTTATTCATATATTGAAAACCATTACAAAATCTCTCACGACCTTTGTGAGAAAATGAAACAAAAAGAACTTGAACTGGAATTAAAATTTATTAGAAGGCGTGATTTTGGGCACAAACTTTGTGAAATTGCAAAAGAGCAAAACAAACAAGTTGTGTTTATTTCAGACTCTTATTTAAGCACTGAGTTTGTGAAAAAACTTTTGGATAAGTGCGGATATAGTGATTACAAAGTGTTTGTGTCGTCAGATATTGGCTTAACAAAACACACTTCACATTTATTCACTCATGTTTTAAAAACACTTAACTTAAAGCCACAAGAAATGTTTCACATTGGAGACAATTATCACTCAGATTTTGAAATGGCAAGAAGTGTTGGTATGGATGCATACAGAATTTTTAATGTTCATGAAATGTTTGTTAACAACATTTATCAAAAACTTTTGGTTGAAAATCAAACATTTTTAAGGGCAGAAAGTTTTTGGGAAAAACTTTTGGTTAAGTCAATGTTTGGCCTTGTGAAAAACAAGTTTTTTGACAATCCATTGGTTTGTTATGACCAAAACACAGTGTTTAATGGAATGGCAAAAAATCTTGGATATTTTGGTGTTGGAATGGAACTTGTTGCTCTTAATGATTGGCTTAAAAACAATTCACAAAAAACTGACTGCATTCACTTTGTTGCAAGAGATGGTTATTTGCCAAAACTTTCATATGATATTTTCAAATCTTACAACAAATCTCTTCCAAATTCAAATTATTTTTATATGTCAAGAAAAGCACTTCTTCCGCTAGATATATCTTCGCAAAAGGATTTAAACTCAATCCCTGTTAAAATTGATGTTAGGACAATGAGCCTAAATGATTTACTATCTTATTTTGACAAAGATTGTGTGAACTATGATTATGTTCAAGAAGTTTGCAAGAAAAACAAAATAAATCCAGACAAAAAATTTGAAAGTGAAGATTGCGAAGAGTTTTATGAAGCAGTTTCAGTTTTGGATGACAAGTGCATAAATTATCAAAAACACAACAAACACATAAACGAAATTGTTGGGTTGTTAAAAGAAAAAGTAACTCCAAATAGCAAGTTCTTTGACATTGGTTATTCAGGAAGCGCGGAATCAATTTTGTCTAAAAAGTTTGGTTATCCAGTTAACTCATTATATATGCACACAAACTGGGATACCGCTGAAATAAGGTCACAATTAAGTGGGTTCAATATTAGTTGCTTTTTTGGTGGTTGCCCAAAAGTTACTGGAACAATAAGAGAACATATTTTCATGAAATTTGCACCATCACTCATTGCTTTTAAAGCAGAAAATGGGGAATTAAAATATGTTTTTGAAAAAGAAAAGGTTGACTACACTTCAAAACTCACAACAGAAATAGTTCAAGAAAGTGCTTTGGAATTTGTGAAAGACTTTTATGAAAACTTTTATGATTATTTGCCATGGCTTTCTTTCCAAAGAGATTTGATTGTTTTCCCTTATGAAAAATATTTAAACTACCCAACACTTCGTGACAAAAGGATTTTCTCTTGTGTTATGTTTGAAGATGACTTAGGTGCTGGAAGGAAAAAACTTATTGATGTTTGGGTTGATTGGGGAGTTCAAGCGCAAGATGATTACAGCCAGCAACAATATGCTCACGCAACAAGAATTTTGAATTTTATTAACAAGTGGTTCCCAAAAGGAACAAGAAGAAGAAAGTTTGCCGTTAAAGTTTATTATTTCTTAACAAGAAAGAAAAACAAGAAACAGAAAAACAAATAATTAAAATCAAAAATTCACCATAAAAATTGGTGAATTTTTTGTTTTTTTGTGTTATTTTTTTGCATTACAACATTAAATTGTTTTTAATGTAATCATCATTTATTGCCGTTTTTTTAATTTTAAATAAGTTTAACCTTGCAAATTTGTTTGTGTTGTGTTATG
>CAMPBB010000079.1 GCA_946635125.1 uncultured Clostridia bacterium | reverse complement strand
AAACAAAGGATGGCAAAAAGTTTAAAGTTGCAAGCGAGCAACAAAAAGATGAAGTCATAAACGCCATAAAGCAAGGAGATTTTGTTGTTTCACAAGTGAAAAAGAGCATAACAAAGTCAAATCCGCCAGCACCATACATCACAAGCACAATGCAGCAAGACGCATTAAACAAACTTGGAATGAGCTTAAAACAAACAGCAGCAGCAGCGCAAACCTTATATGAAGGAGTTGAACTTAAAGGCGAGGGCAAAACTGCGTTAATCACTTACATCAGAACAGACTCTGTTCGTGTTTCACCACAAATGCAAGAAGTTGCAAAAAAGTTTATTCAAGAAAAGTTTGGAAAAGATTTTGCTCCCGAAAAACCTAACATATATAAAACTAAACAAAGTGCACAAGATGCCCACGAAGCCATCAGGCCAATTCACCTTGAAATCACTCCAGAAATGGTTAAAGGGCAAATTGAAGGGAACTTATACAAACTTTACAAACTAATTTATGAAAGATTTTTGGCAAGCCAGATGAAACCAGCAACATATAATAGCGTGAGCATAGACATTCTTTGTAAAGATTTTGGCTTTAAAGCAACTGGAAGAACACCGCTTTTTGAAGGTTACACAGTTATTTTCCAAGAATATGTTCCAAAAGACAAAGAAAAAGAAGAAGATGAAAATCAAAAACTTCTTCCAGAAATTGTTGAAGGCGAAACATTAAACTTAAACGACATTAAAACTGAACAGAAATTTACCAAACCACCAGCTCGTTACACAGAAGCAAGCCTTGTGAAAATCATGGAAGAAAAGGGAATTGGTCGTCCAGCCACATATGTTCCAACCATAACAACATTAGACAAAAGAGAATATGCTGAAAAAGAAGGAAAACAAATCAAGCCAACAGAACTTGGATTTATGGTTTGTGAAAAACTTGAAAAGCACTTCCCAGACATCATGGACATTTCTTTCACAGCAAAAATGGAAGACACCTTGGACGAAATTGCAAAAGGAAAAGATGAGTGGCACAAGGTTATTGAAGACTTTTATGTTGATTTCAAAAAGGAACTTGAAGAAGCAAGTGGCTCAAAAGACAAAATCCCAGATGAGCCAAGTGACGAAATTTGTGAAAAATGTGGAAAGCCAATGGTGATAAGAATGGGAAAATACGGAAAGTTCTTGGCATGCACTGGTTATCCAGATTGCAAAAATGTGAAAAACATTGATGTTGTTGTTGGAGTTTGCCCAAAATGTAAGAAAAATATTTTGGAAAAAACTAGCCACAATGGAAATAAATTCTATGGGTGCAGTGGTTACCCAAACTGTGATTTTGTTGCTTGGGATAAGCCAACAGGTCAAATTTGCCCAAAATGTTCAGACATTTTGCTCAAAAAAGGTGGAAGAATTTATTGTCACAATCAAAAGTGTGATTATCACACCTACGAAAAGATTGAAAAGGAATAAAACATTTGATAGAAGTAAAAATTGTTGGAGCGGGGCTTGCTGGGTGCGAATGCGCTTTAAGTCTTGCCAAACATGGTGTGAAAGTGAAACTTTTTGACATGAAACCCAAAAAGATGTCACCAGCACACCACAACACGAATTTTTGTGAACTTGTTTGCTCAAACACCCTAAAAAGCAGTTCTTTGGAATTTGCTGGTGGGCTTTTAAAAGAGGAATTAAGCATTCTTGACAGTGAAGTTTTAAAGAGTGCGAAAGAAAGCGCTGTTGGTGAGGGCGAAGCATTAACTGTTGACAGAGAATTGTTTTCTCAAAGTGTGACAAAAAAGATTTTGGAAAACAAAAACATAACGGTTGTTTGTGAAGAAGTTACAAAAATTGATGAAAATGAGTTAACAGTTATCGCAACTGGACCATTAACAAGTGATGGGCTTTCAAAAGAGATTGAAAGGCTTACTGGGCAAGAATTATATTTTTATGATGCCATAGCCCCAATTGTTGATGCTGAAAGCATAAACAAAGAGAAAACATTTGTGGGTGACAGATGGAAAGATGATGGAACAGATTATGTTAACTGCCCATTAAATGAACAAGAATACAAAGAGTTTTATGATGCTCTTGTTAATGCTGAAAGGGTTGAACTCAAAAATTTTGAACAAGAAAAAAACTTTGAGGGCTGTTTGCCCGTTGAAGTTATGGCAAAGCGTGGTTTTGATGTGTTAAGGTTTGGTCCAATGAAGCCAGTTGGTTTTAAAACACAAGAAAAGCCATATGCTGTTGTGCAATTAAGAAAAGAAAACAAAATTGGTTCAATGCTCAATTTGGTGGGCTTTCAAACAAACTTAAAATATGCTGAACAAAAAAGAGTGTTTTCGCTCATTCCAGCCCTAAAAAACGCAAAATTTTTGCGCTATGGGTCAATGCACAGAAACAGTTTTATCAACGCTCCAAAGTTTTTAACAGCACAAAGCAATTTAAAAACACATCCAAACATTTTTATTGCTGGGCAACTCAGTGGAGTTGAAGGTTACACAGAAAGCATCGCATCTGGTTTACTTTGTGCAATTTTTGTGTTACAATATTTGGGTAAGATGCCCAAACAAAAACTTAGCATCAAAACTTGCCTTGGTGCACTTTCAAATTATTTGGTTAGTGCAAATGAAGTTGGATTTCAGCCAATGCACATAAATTGGGGTTTACTTGCTCCAATAAATGCGCCTAAAGACAAAAAGAAAGAAGAAATGGCAAAGAGAGCAATAACAGAAATAAAGGAGTTTAACAAAATATGGAAAGATTAGAAGGAACAACAATTGTTGCGGTTAAAAGAGATGGCAAAACTGTTATCGGTGGTGATAGCCAAGCAACAATGGGGAATATGATACTTAAAGACAGCGTTATAAAGGTTAGAAAGGTTTATAATGACAAAGTTATTGTGGGCTTTGCTGGAACTGTTTCAGAAGCTTTTGCAATGTTTAGGAGAATTGATGGAAATCTTCACAAGTTTTCTGGAAATTTGGAGAGAGCTGTTGTTGAAATTGCAAAAGAGTGGCAGTCAATTGAAGCACCAATGAGGCAAATGAATGCTGAACTTATTATTGCAAACAAAGATAAGTTATATCTTGTTATGGGAGATGGAAATGTTGTTCAGCCAGCCGACAACATGATTTCAATTGGTTCAGGAAGTGTTTTTGCTTTGGGAGCGGCAAAAGCCCTTTTGGAAAACACAAAATTAGGGGCTAGAGAAATTGTTGAAAAAAGCCTTAAAATTGCATCAACTTACTGCATATACACAAATGATCACTTTAACATTGAGGAGGTGGAATAATGGAACAATTAACACCAAAAGAAATAGTTCAAGAACTAGACAAATATATTATTGGTCAAGATAGTGCCAAAAGGGCTGTTGCAGTTGCTCTTAGAAATAGATATAGAAGAAGCAAACTTCCAGAAGAATTAAGGCAAGAAATAACACCAAAAAACATTTTAATGCAAGGTCCAACAGGTGTTGGAAAAACAGAAATTGCAAGAAGACTTGCAAAACTTGTGAAAGCACCATTTGTGAAAGTTGAAGCAACAAAATACACAGAAGTTGGTTATGTTGGTCGTGATGTTGAAAGCATGATTAGAGATTTGGTTGAAACTGCTGTTCACCTTGTTAAAGAAGAAAAATTTGAACAAGTTAAAAATCAGGCAAACGAAATTGCAAACAAGAAAATTTGTGACATTTTGTATGCAAAAAGCACACTTGTTAAAAGTGAAGAGCCAGAAAACTATAAGCAAGTTCTTCTTCAAGAAATCGTTGATGGTAAACATGATGACGAAATAATTGAGATGGAAATGACAGAAGCTCCAAAATCAATTGAAATAATGGGAGCAGCACCAGACGCAAACTTAACAGAAATGTTTAGCGGATTTTTGCCAAAACGCAAGAAATTAAGAAAGGTTACAGTTAAAAACGCCAGAAGGAACATTGTTTTGGAAGAAAGCAGCAAGTTAATCGACATGGACACAGTTAACGAAGAGGGAATTCAAAGAGCGGAGCAAGAAGGAATAATCTTTATTGACGAAATAGACAAAATTGCAATTTCAAGCGGAAAAGGA
>CAMPBB010000078.1 GCA_946635125.1 uncultured Clostridia bacterium | reverse complement strand
AACGCTTCCAACAACCCCACCAAAAATCAATTCCTTTTTTGTGTGATTTGCACCCATTTTCGAAAAAATAAACCCAGAGAAAAACATGTTTGAGCCAACAAACAACAACGCATACAAAAGTCCCAATCCGCTTTGCAGTTTTGTGCTTTTAAAAGTTTGAAAAACAAGGCTTGGGTCGCAAAACTTATAAACAAAAATTGTTCCAATGCACAAAAGCAATAAGGGAACCAAAATGGCGTTTGTTTTTGTAACGCCAGAAAAACCAAAACACACAACAATCAAAGATATCATTGCTGAAACAACTGCCATTATGCGATACTCAAAATTTGGAAAAACTGAAAAAAACAAACTATCTGCCCCCGCAAACATTGAGCTTAAAACCAAAACATTTGCAACAAACATTAAAATTTCACTAAAAATTGAATATTTTTTAAACAAAATCATGTTTGATTTTTGAACTGTTGTTATTTGAAACTTTTTTCCAAAATAAAAAAACAAAAGTGAACACAAAAAAAACAAAACAGCAGTTAAAAAAATCATTAAAAAACTAATGTTTCCCCACTTTGCAAAATACACCCAAATTTCTTTCCCAGACGCAAACCCAGCACCAACCAGTGTTCCAAACATAATAAAGCCAATTTTAAAAATATTTTTTATGCTAGTCATAACTTTTTCCCTCACCATTTTGACAAAAAGCAAAATCATTTAATGCTTTTTGCTCCACTCCAAAAAAACTGCAAGCACAAAACAAAACATCATCGAAATCTTTTAACAAAAAACACGCCAAAAATTTGGATGACAGATTTTTTGTTAAACTGTTTTTGCTTTGCTTAAACGCATTTTTCACAATTTTTTCAAGGAGCATTTTTTGTGGAAAATAACATTCAGCATAAGAAATTGCAATTGCAGCCCCCTCCAACAAATTTTTTGAAAGAAATGAAAGTTCATGTTTTTTTAATCTAAAACTTGAATAAACATTTTTGCACACCAAATTATAATCCAAAAACAATTCGTTTTTTATTGCTTCTTTTAAAATTAAAAACTTCTGCTTTTGTGTTGGAGATGTTGAAAGCATCAAGTCTTTTAAAAGGCAAATTGCATCTTTGTTTTTTGACGCAACCAAACTTTCGGTTACCGTTGTTGTTAAACTTTCGTTATTTATTCCAAAGCTCCAAACAATATCTTTTTTTAGGTTATGGCTCTTTTTAAATTCTTTTGAAAAACTCCCACTAAAAAACACTTCCAAAAGTCCTTCAATTTTCTCTTTTTCCAGACGAGGTGGAAGTTTTTTCTTTATTTGGCAAACATCAAACTCATTTGTTTTTATTGCTTCATAAAAAAATTCATAAATTGGGTTATCTTCTTCAAGCCAAATTGCTTTGTTAATTTCAAAGAGTGATTTTTCTGTTTGTTTTAAGTTAAAATAACATAGACCCAAAAACAGGTGATTTGTTGCAGAGTATTCTTCACGCTCGCAAAGTTTTTCAAAATAAATTAAGGCACTCAAAAAATCTTGTTCTTGTGATAAAAAAAGCCCCACTTTTTTTAATTCAACTGGGCAATCAATTTGCAAACTTAAAAGTTGTTGTTTGTAAAAATCACTATTTCCTCCACAATTTTTGGTTGCCTTAATTAAAACCATTAAGGCAATCGCAGAATTTTCCTTCTCGCTCAATGCTTCTTTCGCTTTTTGTTTTGCAACAGAATTGTCACCCAAACAAAGCTCACAAAGTGCAATTAGTTCCAAAGTTTTTAACTCAGTTTTCATTCCACCCAAAATCTTTTTTGCTTCCTTAAACTTTTTTTCTGCCATAAATTTTTTTGCAGAAACAATTAACACTTCGTTTTGGCTATCTTTTGCATCAAGTTCATCTTTAATGTATTGCGTCCACTCCAAAACGCCATCATGAAAAACATTTAAAACATCCCATTTTAAAACAGCTTCAAAATATGAAAGTGCCAAATTGTAATTTCTTTTGCAAGCCAAATTTCTGCCAATACCAAAAAACGCACTAGCCCTAAAAACTTTGTTTTGGGCAATGGAGAAAAATAGGTTCAAACTTTGGTCAAACTGCCCCATTTCATAATAAGTTTGTGCTTTCAAAAGTTTTAGTTTTTGCTTTTGACTTTTGTTCTTACTCAAAACTTGTGCATTTTTTATTGCATCCAAAACACCCCACAAATCATTTTTCTGCCTTCGTTTTTCAATTAGATTATAATAATATTTAAAACTTTTCTTAAATCTCAATATTTTCTGCATACATTTAGTTTATGAAACAAAAAGGCAAAAAATAATCAATTCAACAAAAGACTAAAAATTGGTAAAAACAACCCCATTTTTTCTGTGTTTTTGCAAAAATTGGTATTGACCAAAAAAGATAATTATGTTATAATTAAATTAGAAATTAGGAGTGAAAAAAATGGAAGACACAAACGATGCCTCTTTTATTGTTCAAGAGGAAAAAGAAAGAAAAATAAAAAAAGATATTGAATGCAATAATTTTACCAGTTTGATAACCACGCTGAATCTTTTTGACGAGAATTCAGAAAACAATCTACTTTTAGATGATGATGAAATTTCACAAATGAAGGGTCACGCTTACTATTCACTTGGAAGCATCCTTCTTCAAGATAAACACACAAACGAAGATGAAAAAAGCATTATTAACGCTTACAATATTTCAAAAGATGTTGATAAGGCAATTTTATGCTTTGCGAAAGCTTTAACTTTGGGATATAGTGATGCTGCAAACAAACTTTTTAAAATCTATTACTTTGATGATGATGGAAAAAAAGATTATGAAAAGGCTTGGCAATTTTGCAATATTGGAGTTGAACTTTTTAACACAAGAAGTTATTTTAATAAAGGCATAATGCTTTATGAGGGGCTTGGTGTTAAGAAAAATTATCAATTAGCAAGAAAATGTTTTGAAATTTCATTTATGGAAGATGGCAAACTTGGTGGTTATGAACTTGGAATGATGTATGAAAAAGCTCTGGGAGTTGCCGAAAATGACGAAAAAGCATTTGAATACTTTTATGGTGCTGCCGAATGTGGCGACAAACATGCATGTTTTAAACTTGGTGCAATTTTGTCTGGCTTTTATGTTGACAAATATCAAACAATAGAGAAAAGACCAGATGTTGCAATTGAATGTTTTAATGAATATTTAAAAAAATGTGCACCACAAAAGCGAATAAACGCAGTAACCAGCATTGGAAAAATTAAATTTAGAAGCACAGAAAAAAAGGAACGAGCAGATGGCGTTCGAAAACTTGTTCGCTCAGCGAGAAATGGCGACAAGGTTGCAAGAGACTTTTTAACCAAAAAAACTGCCTATGGCTCACCAAAGGAAAGTGTTAAAACATTTGATTTTAGCATTCTTGATAAGTCAATTTAACAAAAAAGCAAAGCAATGTTATTTGCTTTGCTTTTTTTATTCATAATTCCAATAAAAGAATATCTCTTAAAAAACTATCGTATTTCACTATTTGTGCAACTTTTTTTGCTCCCAATTTTTCAAAAGAACGCTGACTTGGAAGATTGCGTGGATGAATTGTTACCAAAATTGTTTGAATATTTTTTTGTTTTGCAATTTTCAATAACTCACTATTGATTTTAAGCAAAAAATTATGTCCCCGATATTCTGGAAGAACCATAGCCCTGCCTATTTCAGCAACTGGCATCTTCACATTTTTGCAATAACTTAAAGATTCTTCAAATTCATGTTTATTTAGGAATAATCCACTTGCCCCAATTAATTTTTCATCATCAAATAATCCCAAAAAATATGTCCAATCATCATCCAAAAAGTGTTCTCGTGAAATATCATTTATTGGGAGCCAAAATTTTTTATCTGTCAACCCATCTTCTATTGTTTTTATTAACTGAAGTAATTGTGTTTCATCTGTTTTTCTTAATTTCCTTAGCGTTATCATAAAAATTCCTTTTGTTTAAGATTACTTTTTTTCTGTTACTTTATCGTTAATGTCTTTTTTATCTTTTTTTTGCTTTTCTTCTTTTTTTTCATCTTCTTGTTTTCTTAGCTTCTTATATAAGTGAGATGCT
>CAMPBB010000077.1 GCA_946635125.1 uncultured Clostridia bacterium | reverse complement strand
AAACTTTAACTTAACAATGCAGAATGGCGAAAGAATTAGGCTTAAAGGTTTTAATGGTGTTGGAAAAACAACACTTTTAAAAACGGTTCAAAACATTATTCCAAAACTTTCTGGAACAATAAATTATTATGGAAAAAGTGACATTGCTTATTTTGATCAAGAACTTGATTTTGATGACTTGAGTTTAACGCCAATAAAAGATGTTTTAAACGAGTTTCCAACTCTAACAGAAAAAGAAGCAAGAGCAATGCTTTCTCAAGTTGGGCTCACATCAAAACATGTTATGGAACCAATCAAGAGTTTAAGTGGTGGAGAAATGAGCAAGTTAAAACTTTGCAAACTCATGAAAAATCCACACACAATTCTTGTTTTGGATGAGGTGACAAGCCACCTTGATGTAAAGGCAAAAAGTGCCTTAGCATGTGCAATAAACAATTTCCCAGGACTTGTTTTGTTTGTCTCTCATGAAGAAGATTTTGTTAGACAAATCAAAAATGTGAAAGAAATTGACATGCAAACAATTTGTAACTAATAATTAAGTTTGCAAAAATAATGTGATAAAAAGCGAAAAAAATGTTAAAAAAATGTGTAAAAAATGTGATTTTAACAAAATTTTTCTCAATATTTATCTAAAAAAGTTATTTTTAAACACCAAAAAAATGAGAAAACAAAAAAGAATAGATGGAAAATCTATTCTTTTTCTATAAATATTTTTTTAAGTTCATTTTTGTTTAGAGTGTTGTTATTTGTCATAATGCTTAAATATATGTTTTTCACTTTGAAGTTTTCTTTGTAATATTTGTTTATTTCGTCAAGAGTTATGGAGTAGTATGATTTTTCAATCAACCTGTTAGGGAAAAACTTCCCATAATTTTTATAGTTATGTAAAAGGTTTGAAACATTGTTTCCTGGAACATCATATTCCATATCATCGCTAAGCTTTGCTTTTTTCACGAAATCATCAAATTCTTCTTTTGAAAAGCCTTTTTCATAGACTTCATCTAAAACTTTTTTAACTTCTTTTAATGAAGGAAGAATGTTTTTATTGTCTGTTTCAAACGAGATTCCAAAGAGTTTTTCCATATTGTTTTTAAAACCATAATGAGAAATTGAGTAAACAAAAGATTTTTCTTCTCTTAATCGTTGTTTTAAATGTTTTGAAACCAAAAGGGTTGTGATATATTGCCAAATTTGAACATGTTTCAAAAGTTGCAAGGGCTGTTTTGGTCTATCCATTTTTGCAAAATTTAGTGCAATAATGCTGTTTTGAATATCTTTATTTATTATTTGAACAAAAGTTTTTTTGCAAAATGGGGTGTTGTCACTTTCTTCAATTTTTTCGTGTTTTGAAGCAAGGTTTGGTAATATATATGTTTTTATGAGTTTTTTCACACTGCAAAGTGATTTGTTTGTAACAATAATAACACTAAAATTTTCTCTAAAAAAATATTTGTTTTTAAAGTCTGTTAAAACTTTTGGTGTTATTTTCTCAACAGAATTTAAGCTTCCTGCGGCAGAATACAAAAACTTTTTGTTTTCATATAATTTTGCACAATGCTTAAAGTATATTTCGTTGTGAGGATTCACTGTTTTTTTGCTTATTTCAGCTTTAATGATGCCACGCTCTTTTTCAACATAATCTTTTGTTATTTTTGAATGGAAAAAAATGTCGGAGCAAACTTCAAAACAGTGTTCAATAAGCCTTGAACTTTGGTCAAATGTGATGCGAATGGAATCAAAGTTTGTGTGAGCGTTGATTCTGTTTAAGAATGATTCTTTTTCAATTTCCTCATGTGTTCTTTTTTCTGTTTCTGTGAAAAGCATATGTTCAAGATAATGTGCTGTCCCCAAAATTTTTTCTTCAAAAGCACCATAGTTTATTCCAAATTCACAATAAGTTGCTTTGTTTGTTTTGTTTTTTGCATACAAAATTTTTATTCCATGAAAGTTTATAAATTTTTTCATTTTTAACCTCATAAATTACTGTAAAAATTATCACTTTTTTTGTTTTTTGAAATTGCAACTTCAATCCAAAGTTTGTCAAAATCAACAGTTTCAACAAAATCATTTGCTTTAAAAATTGTGTGATTAAATTTTTCCATGTCCAAAAGGTGTTTTTGAATCACAATTGGTCTTGGAATGTCCAAGTTAAAGCATATTTCAGTTAAGTATTCTAAAAGATTTTGTGGGGAATATAATCCTTTCACATCATATAAAACACTTTGAGTGATTTTTTCGCCTTTAATTGTTTTTATCCATAGTTTCATTTTTTTTACCTCAATTTCAATTATAGCATAGAATTTTGGAAAAGTAAGCAAAAATGTTTGATTTTTTTGAAAAATTTTTATAAAATAAAAGCATAATATTTTTATAATTTTTGGGGGAACATATGGATAATATTGTTGCAGTGAAAGCGTGTGATAGTTATGATGAGAAAAAAGTGTATGACGCAGTTAAAGAAGGTTTTTCTCTTTTGGGCGGAATTGAAAAATTTGTAAAGAAAGGTCAAATTGTTGCCTTAAAAGTTAACCTTGTTCACAAAGCAAGCCCAGAAGAGGCTGTCACAACTCATCCAAGCGTTGTGCTTGCTGTTGCAAAGCTAATTCATGAAGCAAAGGCAGATTGTTTTATTGTGGATAGCGCTGGTGGGGCATATAATCAAAATGCGATGATGCCGATTTACAAAGCTTCTGGCATGCTTGAGTTAAATGAAAAATATGGCATAAAAATAAATGATAACTACGATTCTTTTAATGCTCCAGTTAACGGGCGTGTTAGCAAAACAGTGCCTCTTTTGGATGCGTTAGAAAAGGCAGATGTTATTTTTAACCTATGCAAGCTTAAAACCCATGGCTTTACAGGAATTTCAAATGCGGTTAAAAACATGTATGGAGCAATCCCAGGGCTTGTTAAAGTTGAATACCACGCAAAGTTTCCAGGGCTTGACACATTTAACGATAACCTTTATGATATTCACAACTATTACGGCAAAAAATTATGTCTTCACATAAGCGATGCAATAATTGGAATGGAAGGGGCTGGGCCAACCCATGGAACACCAAGAAAAATTGGCCTTTTGTTAATGAGCAGTAACCCAGCATGCCTAGACACAATTGGTTGCAAACTTATGAATGTTGACCCAAAAACAATTCCAACAATTGAAGAAGGAATTAAATATGGCTATCTTGATGAAGACTTAAACATAAAAACTGTTGGAGATGACTATTCAAACTTTGTTATCACAAATTATCAAAGCATAAAACCAAACAAATACACGCCTTTTGCAAGTGCTGTTCCAAAAGTTTTTCAAAAACTTGTAACCAGTTGGATGACGCAAAGGCCGGTTATTCCTTGCAAAAAGTGCAAGGGGTGTTCAAAATGTTTCAATCATTGCCCAATGAAGGCAATTGAAATGAGAACAGACAAAAAGGGCAAGAAATATGCTCATGTTGACTATAATAAGTGCATAAGATGTTATTGTTGTCAAGAACTTTGCCCATTTGGTGTTGTTAAGATAAAAAGTGGTTGGATTTACAAGTTAAGGCACAGAAATGATGCCAAAAAGAATAAAAGTAAATCTCAATAAATATAATAAAAAAGTTTGTTAGTGAAATAAAATTTTTAAAAATTCATTGACAAATTTTTTGTTTTTCGCTATAATGTAGGGCATAATGAAGCACCCAACAAGCGTGGGTGCATAAATATTTTATACAAGGAGTTAAATAAATATCATGGCTAAAAAAGTTGAACAAGAAAATTTGGAAGGAGTTGTTTGGCTAACTGAAGATGGCTTCAAACAAATGCAAGAAAGACTGGATTATCTTAAAAATGTTAAAAGAGCAGAAGTTGCACACAAAATTGCTGTTGCAAGGAGTTATGGAGACCTTAGCGAAAACAGTGAATACGT
Organism: uncultured Clostridia bacterium; assembly: GCA_946635125.1. GTDB lineage: Bacteria > Bacillota > Clostridia > Christensenellales > UBA1242 > UBA7584. Next base: position 181 of record CAMPBB010000077.1, on the reverse strand, counting down.
TGCTGCAAAAGATGAACAAAGTGCAACAGAAAACGAAATCACAGAACTTGACGAAAAGCTTAAAAAAGCAAAAGTTATTAGTGGAAAAATTGACATTAGCAAAGTTAGCGTTGGTTGCACAGTAAAAATCTATGACCAAACTTTTGATGAGGAAGTAACTTACAAAATTGTTGGTTCAACA
>CAMPBB010000076.1 GCA_946635125.1 uncultured Clostridia bacterium | reverse complement strand
AAGGAGGGTTCCAATCGAGATGTCAAAGAATTTTGAGATAAAGAAAGAACAAGTTAAAGACATTAAGGCAAAGATTGAAAAAGCTGCATCTGTTGTGTTTGTTGACTATCGTGGCATCACTGTGGCTGATGACACAGCAATGAGGTCAACACTTCGTCAAGCTGGTTGCGAATACATGGTTTGCAAAAATAGATTGATGAAAATTGCATTAGATGACTTAGACATTCACTGCCTTGATGACAAACTCGAAGGCACACTCGCTGTCGCATTTAGTTATAACAGCGAAATTGATGCTGCAAAAGCCCTTAAAAAGTTTGTTGACAAGCAAAAAGTTCAATTCAAGTTTGGAATTTTGGAAAACAACTTTATGAGCGTTGCAGAATTAAAGGCTCTTGCTGAACTACCAAGCAAAGAAATTCTTGTTGCAAAACTATTGAGCATCTTAAATGCTCCAGCAACTGGACTTGTTAGTGTTCTCAATGGGCCTATCCGTTCACTTGCATATGCGTTAAACGCAATTGCAAACAAAAATTAATTTATCATTAAAGGAGAAATTAAAATGGCAAAAATTAACGATTTAATCGAACAAATCAAAGGCTTAACAGTTGTTGAAGTTAGCGAACTTGTTAAAGCTTTGGAAGAAGAATTTGGTGTTAGTGCAGCAGCTCCAGTTGCAGCAGTTGCAGCACCAGCAGCTGCAGGAGCAGCTGCACCAGCTGCTGAAGAAGCAGAAGCAAAAGCAGCATACAATGTTGTTTTGAAAGGACTTAAAGCAGCAGACAAGAAAGTTGCTGTTATTAAGGCTGTTAAAGAAATCAGCGGACTTGGACTTGGTGAAGCAAAAGCTTTGGTTGAAGGTGCACCAAAAACAGTTAAAGAAAATGTTCCAACAGAAGAAGCAAAAGAACTTCAAAAGAAACTTGAAGAAGCTGGCGCTGATGTTGAACTTGCTTAATTTAATTAAGTTTAAAATAATTTATGCCAAAAGCTGTGGAATTTTTGGCAACAAAAAGAGCAAAACTGTGAATTGCTCTTTTTATTTTTAAAAACAGATGTCAAATTTAAAAAAGTGTGATATAATAATCCTATGGAATATAAAACAATAAATTTAAAAGAAATAATGCCAAGCGTTGATCAAGCACTAAAAGTGATTGAAATTGAAATTGAAACAGCAAAAAAAGAGGGTATAAAGGCGTTAAAAATCATTCATGGTTATGGCTCAAGCGGAGTTGGTGGTGAGATTAAAAAAGCGTTAAAGAATTGGGCGATTTTAAGAAAACGCAAAGGACTTTTTGTGGATTTTATTCGTGGGGAAGAGTTTTTAAGTGATTCTCAAAAAGTAAAAGACGCCAAAAAGATTTGCCCAGACCTTGTTGGTGACATGGATTTTTATTTTGCAAATCCTGGGATTAGTGTTATTATCATTCAAAAATAAAAACAAGCATATTTTTATGCTTGTTTTTTTGTTATAGACTTGAGTTATCCAAAATAAAGTTAACAAATGAAACAAATGTGTAGTTACCATAAGTGGAGTCATAAGAGTTGTCTGGGTTATATTTGATGTTTCCAGAGCCATCATATTGAACAAATTTGTTGTTGTTTGTTCCAAAGTCAACAACTCCTTTTGCAACAAGGTCTCCCATCTTAACATTTCCAAATGAAAAGTCGTTTATTGCATTAACAGCATCAACAAGTTTTGTGTTTTCAAAAGTGTCTCCGTTGTAACTAATAAGGCTCAAAATTCCTGTTGAAAAGTCTGCATCAGCAAAAACTTCTCCCATTGTTAGGTTGTTAATTGTGCTTCCCAAAGAGTTAATGGTAACATTTGGATTTTGAGTGATAATTGCGTTTAATAGTTTGTTAGATGAAACATCTCCCAAAATTTCAACAAGTTGAATGTTTTGAACTTCTTTTGTTAAACTTTCTGTGAAGTCGCCCCCAAATAGGTCACAAACCTTTAATGATAAAATGGCTTTGTTTAGTGTGCTAACTGGCGTTATTTCAATGTTTAGCCCAGTGTTTGAGTCAAATTCAGTTATTGTTGTTCCACTAATTGTGAAAGTTTTGTCACTCTTTGTTAATTCATAAACATAACTTCCAGATATGATGAATATCTTGTTGTTAACAAAAACAAATGTGTTGTTGATAATTTCAACATTGTTTCCAGCATATATAACAGTTGTGTTTCCTTTCTTTAAACGATTGTTTTGAAGGTCTAATGTGTAAGTTTCATCTTCATAAACAAAGGTTTGAACAGTTTTTCCAGTGTGTGTGTTGTAAGTAAAAGTGATGTCATATTTGTTTGTTTGAGAATATAATCCGTTTAAGGTGTTCATGTTGTCAACAAAGTAATATAAACTGTTGTCGTAGGTAAAGTGGTCATAGAAATAAATTGTTTTGTCCAAAAGTTCAGCCAAACTGTTGTTGCTTGATTTAAGTTTGTTTGTAATTGCGTCGCCGCCGCCAAAGTCTTCAAAAGTTATGTCACCCAAAATGCTCATAATTCCAGAGTCGCTTTCAGTCATGTCGCTTAATTTTATGTCTTTTATGATATTATATAGTCCATTTTCAGCCATAACATCACTAATCTTAACTTTTTCTAAAATTGCAATCAGTGGGTTATATTTTGAGTTTTCAACAAGTCTTTTTCCAATAATAATGTTGTTTGAAGAATCTTTTGTGTCTGCAATGAAGCGATATTCTTTATCAAGCGTTACAATTTGTTTTCCATCAACGGTTGTTATAACATAATCATTTGTGCCATCATTAAATTTGTTACCAAGTTCATCATAAGTGTAAACTGTGTCACCAATCTTAACTTGTCCATCTTCAATTAGGTAGGTTGGGTTGTTCTTAACGCCAAGTTCAAAGAATGTCACTTTTCCCATGGCTTTAATAATTGGGTTTTCTTCTCCAGGTGAACTCTCTTTCATCAAGTCATCAATTGTTAAGTTTTCATCAGCAATAGCTTTTAAAAGTGGGCTTGAAGAATCGTCAATTCCCATAATTTCTGTTAAAGTGATTGTTTTAATTCTGTCAATCAAAACATCTGGTGTGTCAACAATTTCGCCAATTGTTAAGCCGTTTAAGTTTTTTAATAATCCAGAAAATTCTTTGTTTAAAACATCGGTTAGAAGAAGATTGCTGAGTTTTGCGTCACCTGAAACAAGAGGCTTTAAGTCACCATCAATAACATTTTTTACGGTTAAATCAGAAACAGAGTAGAGCAATATGTCGGTTGTTGAACTCTTTTTGTTAAGTTCAAATGTGTTTGTGCCATCACTAACGCTTGTGTCGTTTAAGGTGAATGTTGTTCCGCCTATTGTGAATTTGTTTTCGCTGTCAATTGTTGCTTGCTCGTCCATGAACACAATGTTGTTTTGTTTGTCTAACTTAAATGTTAGAGTTGTGTCTTCAACAAAGCCTTCGTCAACACCAACTTCAAAGTTAATTCTAAAAATTCTTCCAGTAACTTTTGATTCTTCTTTAATTTGATAGAAAACAGCTTGTGTTGAAGTTAATTTTCCAAAAATTTCAACTCTTGAATCTTTTGTGATAACAAAGTTTGAATCAGTTAGAGAAACAACATCAGAAGCGTCTTCAGTGTTTGTGAGCTTGCTGTTAACTAGGTCAACAGAATAAGTCTTATCTCCAATTTGAACAGTGTTTGAAACGATGTTTTTAGAGTCGATTCTGTAGAAATAGTTTTTATACAAAAGGTATTCTTTTCCGTTTATAGTATAAGAATAAATGTCATCTTCACCAATTTTCATAAATTGAGAATTTGGTTCTGCTGTAAGTTGACTTTTGGTGAAAACTTTTTTGGCTTCAGAGTCAACATAATAGTTTATGCCATCTTTTGTAAAGTATGGGTGAGGGTGAACTTCTGTTATAACATTTTTGACTAAATCACTAACTTTCAAATCGTAAGCATAGTCTTTAATTTCGCTCATTGGAGTGTTTTTAAATTCGTCATAAGTTAAAAATGGAAGGTCTGGCAAACTAACTTTCAAAAGGTCCAAAAAGGCACCCATTTTAAGGTTTTCAGTGATTTCTTTAAATGTGATTTGTCCAATTTTTTGGTCTAAAACATCACTATATCTTTCATCATCAAGTGGAATGATTT
>CAMPBB010000075.1 GCA_946635125.1 uncultured Clostridia bacterium | reverse complement strand
TGTTATGTATTTTTTGATTTATTTCAATAAAAAAGCCCAATAACTTGGGCTTTTTGTTAGAAATTAAATTTTGGTTCATCTATTTTTAATGAAGCTGAAATAACTGTTGTTTGAGTTTTCTCGCCGTCTTTTGTTTTGGCTTCGTTTTTTTGAACATTGCTTTCTTGTTTGTTTGCTTTTTCTTCTTTTTTTGCTCCATCACGAATGATGAGTTCTTTTGCATATGGAAGAGTTTCAACCCAATCACAAAAAGCTTTCCACTCATTAAGTTTGTGGGTTCTTCTGTATTCATACATTCCACTTAACACTTCATAGTTCATGGTTACTGTTCTTGTTTGGTTATAGCTTGATGGAAGTGTTTGAATTAAAGAATACCAATATTCTTTTGCTTTTTCTGGATTTGTTGGATTAAGTTCAACAAATTTTCTTCTCATACTGTTGCAAACAACAATGGTGGCTTCCAAACTTTCTTTTGCTTCTGGAAGGCATTTGTCATAACTTAAATCTTCCATGGTGATATCTCTTGAAGTAAGCTTATGCATGGTTGAAGTGCTGTTTGCAACTGTTCCAACCTTATAGGTGTCAAACTCTTTCCACCAATATAGTGGTGCTGTTATGTCTGCACAAACATAAATTTGCCTAACAAACTTTCCGTGAACTGGTCCAGCCTGAGAAAGTGTTGTTGCAAGGCGAAGGTCATTTTCTCCAAGATGGTAACCATCTTCGTTAAAATCGCTGTCTGTTTTGTTCCAACTGTTTTTTGGATTTCTCATTCCAATTGTTGCAACAGCCAAACTGTCTGGCAAAACAAAAGGGATTTCAGTGCCAGTTTCTCTGTTTTTAACTTTTTCAATTTTAATCATAACAAAAACTCCTTTCTTGCGTTTTTGTCATTTTAACACAAAATCAATTTTTTTGCAATAGCTGGATTTTATCTTGTCTTGTCACAAAACTATTTGATGTGAAATAACTAGCATTTTTGCTTGCATAATTTTTTTAACTATTATATAATGATTCTATATTATAAAGGAGATTTTTTTATGAGAAGAAGCATAACCGCTTTAATTTGCGGACTTATTGGAAGTTTGTTTAGTCTTTTTTGGGGATTTGCTTTTGGAGTTGGTGGAAACTTTTTGGGAATTTTTAACTCAGCAGAAGCACAAAGTTTGGGTGCAACTTTAACGACTCTTGGTTGGGTTGCCTTTTTGGGTGCAATTGTTGGAATTGTTGGTGCTGCTCTTAGCGTTAAACAAGCAAGAAAAGGAGCAATTTGTTTAAGCATTGCTGCAGTTGCTTGTGGAATTTTGCAACTTTACTTGTTTGCAAAAACAATTGGTGGCTTAAACATTATGACAACAATCATAATCTTCCTTCTTCCAACAATTCTTTTGATTGTTGCTGCCGTTTTTGCTTGGCTTGCAAAAGAAGGTGCTGTTACAAGAAAAACACTCCCAGAACCTCAAAAATTTGAAAACAACTCTGTCACTCTTGAAAAAGAACTTGAAAACTTAAAGTCAACACTTGACAAAGGGCTCATCACAGACGATGAATACAAAGAAGCAAAAAAAGCTCTTTTGGAAAAATACACAAAATAAGATAACCATTGTTTAAAAAAAGATATCTTTTGCAAGATATCTTTTTTATTTAACTTGGTGATTAAGTTTGCCAAAAACATCTTTGTTTGTTAGCCTTACCTTTTTGTTGCTTAATAAGGCATCAAAAACAAGTTTTATTTGACTTTCACTTAGCAAATTTAAGTCAATATATTTTAACGAATTTATGTAACCCAAATTGTTTGTTAAGTGGCTGTGATAAAGAGTGAAATAACATTGTGTTAATCTTCTTCTAACAATTCTGTGAGCGTTGTTTTTAACATCAAAAAATGTGAGTTTTCCATCATAAGAACAATTTTCACAACTTCCACCATTCACTGTTTTGTATGGGCAATGAGCAAAAGTCATGAGTGGCGCATAACCCAAAGCGTAACAAAAATTGTTTTCAAAACTCTTAATGTTTTCTTTTTGCTGTTCAATTGAAATAACGCAAGCTTTTGCACCCAATTTTTGCAAAAACGAAATTGTGAAATCATTAAAAACATTCATTTCAATTCCGCAAATAACATTGTGAGTTTTTGCATAACTCATTCCATAAAGATTGTTTGAAATAACAAACAAATTTTTGTTGTTATCCAAAATTTGGTCAAAAAGTTTTGCGTCTTTTCCATTTACAAGATTTGGCAAAACAATTCCAACACAAAATCCTTTAAATTTTTCTATGAAAGATTGAACGGCAACTTCATTCCAATTTTGAGGTTCAAACGCAAACAAAATGTCTGGGCTTTTTGTCACATAATCCATGTTTTCTTCATTCACAACACAAATTGTTTTAAAAGGAACTGAAACATTTTTTGTTTCCATTAAAGACAAATAATTTTTAATGTTTTCCTCACAAACAGATGCTTTGATTTGTTTTTCATTTTCAAATATGATTTGGTTATTTAAAAACTCAATTGCTTCTCGTCTAAAATTATTTAAAACACTTTTTGGCAAAAATACATCATCACAAAAAACTTTTATTTCATCAAGAGCAAAATGTGTTTGCCCAAGTTTTGAAAATTGTGTTTTAATTTCTTCAACTTCTGTTTTGCTTGTTTTGGCTTTTTCTGGCAAAAAGTTTGAAACAAACTCATATGTTTTGTTGTTGTATTTAAGGTTTACGCTAAGTGGCTTTTGAGCATTTGCAAAAATTTCAGCAGAAAAAACAAGTTTTTTTGTTGTTTTTAAAAGCTCATCTTCCATTTTGTAATCCAAAATAAGATTCACATCCAAATTTGGTTTTAATTTCTTTTTGGTGTAGATTTGATATTTTCCACCTCCCAAAACATCAACATTTCCAACACCCAAACTTTGAACTTCAATTTCCCCATCAAAAAACTTTAAGCCATCGCCAGTTGAAAGAGTGTGTGAACTTTGAAGCGTGAGCCTAAAAAGGTCTTTAAAAGGTTCAACCTTCAAAACTTTTCCAATTTTTATTCCACTATGATTTTGAAGTTTTTTGTTAACAACATTGTCTGGCACTCCGTCAAAAAGATAAGCATTTTCCAAAAACGCCCCACGGCTGAACACTTTTGTTAACTTAACTTTTTCCTCTTCAAAGTTTGGAATAATCCCTTTTTGAATTGATGCTATTGCATTTTTGTAAGCCAAAACGCTTTCTGCAACATAACCGCTATGCCTAAGTCTTCCCTCAATTTTAAAACTGGAAACTCCTGCATCAATAAGTGTTTTCAAATTTTCAAGCAAACACAAATCTCTTGCAGAAAGCAAATATTCTTCTTTCCCGTCTGGGCTTATTTTATATTTCATTCTGCAAAATTGTTTGCAACGCCCACGATTTCCGCTTTCGCCCAAAACCATTCCAGAAAAATAACAGTTCCCAGAAAACGCAATGCAAAGTGCTCCTTGAACAAAATATTCAATTTCAAGATTTGTGTTCTTTTTTATTTCAATAATGTCACTTAATTTTGCTTCTCTTGACAGAACAATTCGAGAAAACCCAAGTTCTTCTGCCATTTTTGCACCTTTTAAGTTGTGAATTCCAAGTTGCGTTGATGCGTGCAAACAAATTCCTGGAAAGCAACTTTTTAAAACACTAAAAACTCCCAAATCCTGAACAAGGTAAGCATCAACTTTTGCTTCAACGCATGCCCTAACAGTTTCAATCATTTGCGGCATTTCTTCGTTTGAAACAAGAGTGTTCACAGTCACATAAACCTTAACATTTAAAGCGTGACATTTTTTCACAACTTCCGCAATATTTTCCGTTGTGAAATTGTCTGCCGACATTCTTGCATTAAAGTTTTGAAGCCCCAAATAAACAGCATCTGCTCCACAATTTATGGCTGTGTTTAAGTTTTCCATGTTTCCGGCTGGTGCCAGTATTTCCAAATTTTTCATTTATCTTCTCCTTAAATAAAAGACTTAGCTTTTGCTAAATCTTTTTATTACAACATGTTTTGCATGCTGAACGAAAAAACTTCATCTTTTGCAACAATAATGTGATCAACAACTTTAATGCCAGCAAAAAACAAGGCTATTGAAATTTGATTTGTAACATTTATGTCACTAAGAGATGGTTTTGA
>CAMPBB010000074.1 GCA_946635125.1 uncultured Clostridia bacterium | reverse complement strand
AATTATGTCTTGCATTTCATCATAAGAACACATTAAAGCAAATTCTTTCTGGTCACAGATGCCATTTTCTCCAAGATAAAAAGTTGTTCCACAGTCAATGATAATTGGCTTTTTCACTCTTATTCGAATTTCTCTTAATCCCTTTGTGTTAATTAAACTTAACGCTTTAGAAACCCTTAACGGCAAAAATTCTTCAAACATTTTCACCCCAAAGTTAGTATATGGACAAGCCCTAAAATATAGAACAAAAAAAATGAAACAACCCACTTGTTTCATTTTCATTAAATTTTCTTAAAATACTCACTCATCGTTTTGGCGTCTTGTGCCTGCGTTCCTTTTGATTCACTAATAATACTCGGATTTATTTTTAACTCTTTAACGCTTTCCAAAAATGGTTCATAATTTGGACCATAGATGTTGTCATCAAAAGTTAAGTGCACAATCTCCCCCTTTTCACCATACTTTATTTTTGAAAAGTGAATGTGACAATCATTAACTTTTTCAAAACCAAGTTTGTTTATTGCTTTGTCAAATATGCGTAAAAAGTCATCTTTTGTTTTAAGTGAACCTTGAGTTATGCTGTTAATGTGCCCAAAATCAAAACACGGATAAAGAGCTTTATCCCATGAGCAAATTTCCAAAATTTCATCAACGGTTCCAATGTTAGAAAACTTTCCCATTGTTTCTGGGTTTATGTGTTGATTTAACAAATCTTCCTGATAATAAAGGTCCAAAAAATCTTTAACACCTTTTTCCATATTTTTAAATGCTTCTTCTCTTGAAAGTTTCATTTGAGAACCAACATGAACAACACAGTTTGTTCCACCAAGCATTTTAAGTCCCCTCAAACTGTTTAAAACATATTTTGCATTATTTTCAACTGAAACTGGACTTGTGTTGCAAAAATTTATGTAATAAGGTGCATGCACGCTGATTTTAATGTCGTATTTTTTTGCTTCACTTAATATTTTTTCAGATTTTTCCTTACTTAAAAATCTTCCCAAAGTGAAACCATATTCATAGGCAGTAAGCCCCATTTGGTTAAGCCATTTTGGGGCTTCAACACTGTCTGTGTGCCCTTCACTATAAAATAACTCACAGTTTCCAGAAGGTCCAAATCTAACCATATTTTCCCCCTTTTCCATTTAAATAAGCCATGTTGGAATGCTTGCAAATCCATTTTCATCAACTCTGCAAATTCCAATAAGAACTTCTTTGTCATACAGCTTAAAAAAGCCTTGTTTATGTTCAACTTTTATTTTCAGCCCATTTTTAATTTTTTGAATACAATCACTAGTTAACTTAATCTCTTCCAAAAATGAAAGAGCATAATCACAAGGTAAAATATCTTTTTCACTGATATCATCGATTTTTTTACTGTTTTCAATTGAAAAATCACCACATTTGGTTCTTTTGAGTTCAGTCATTGTTGCACAGCTATTTAAAACGCATGCAAAGTCACGACATAAACTTCTAATATATGTTCCGCCACTGCATTCAATCAAAAAAGAAAAACTTGTGTTTGAAACTTGTTTTAAAACTTCAAACTTAAAAATTTCCACTTCGTGAGGTTTTATGTTTATTTCTTTTCCCTCTCTTGCAAGAACATATGCTCTTGTTCCATTTATGTTTTTTGCTGAAAATGCTGGTGCTATTTGATTTGTTTTGCCAAGCATTTTTTCTTGATATTTTTTTATTTCTTCAAGTGATGGAACATTTTCAGATTTTTTCACAATAACATCACTTTCCAAATCTAGCGTTTCTGTTTCATATCCAAAATCAAATGTTGCCACATATGTTTTTCTTTTTTTAAGCATGATGTCAAAAAGCCTATTTGCTCTTCCAACACCAATAACCAAAACACCTGTTGCGTCGGGGTCTAATGTTCCCATATGACCAATTTTATCTTGTATGTTTAGCTTTTTTTTCAAAAGCCAAACAGCCTTTGCACTGCTAACCCCAAACTCTTTGTTAACACAAAAAAATCCATTCATTTGTAAAGTTCCTTTTTGCTTTCCATAATTAAAGCATGAAGTGCTTTTTTAAGGTCACCTTTTAGTGTTAGCCCAGCTGCCTGAATGTGCCCTCCGCCATTAAATCTGTGAGCAATATTTGAAACATTAACATCACTTGTTGAAGACCTTAAACTAACTCTCCACTCGTTTGTTGCATCTTCACTTATGCAAATTGACATCTTAACGCCCCTAACATTTTGAAGATAACTTGGCATAAACTTCCCATCACTTCTTTTTGCGTTAAATTCTTCAAAATCTTGTTTACGCAAAATTGAAACAGCAATTTGCCCATTTTCATAAAATTTAACAGAATCAAAAGCTCTTTTTGTGACAGAAAAATTTTCTTCCCCACTCACACCAAAAACAACATAAAAATATTTGTTAACATCTGGGCATAGTTTTTTTAGTTCACTTGCACATTTGTGAGTTTTTGCGTCAACAGAAGAATATGTGAAAGCGCCACAGTCCATATACATTCCACAATACAGAAGTTTTGCAATTTCGCCATCAAACTTTACTTTACTCTTAAACAGCCAATAAAGCACTTCACAGCAACTGCTCATTCCACGGCACACATGATTATAATCACCAAAGTTTGTGTTGTCTTGATGATGGTCTATAACAAACTTTTCTTTGCAACGCAAGAAAACTTTTAAACACTCCTCACAAAGTCTGTTAATGTCAGCACAGTCAACACAAATTCCAACATCAAATGTTTTTTGTGAAGAAAATTCATATTTTTGTTTTCCAACAACCCTTAAAATCCCCTCACTTGGCTCTTTTTCAGCAAAAATAACAGATTTTATGCCAATTTTTAATAGTATTTTTTGCAAAGCAAGTCCAGAGCATATGCAATCATGATCACTATCTTTGTGAACAAAAATTGCAACACTTTTGGCTTTTTTAAGTGATGATAAAAGTCTTGTTAAAAAATTCATTAGTCTTCATTCTCCTTTATGTTCAAACTGTCTAGAAGTCGATCCATTCTTGCAGCCTCTTCCCAAGTTGTGTCTTTAAAAAAGTGTATTTCAGGCGTGAGCCTTAAATTTAGTTTTTGTGACAAACTTTTTCGAATAAACGAAGAACTATTTTGCAAAATTTTAAAAGTCATTTCTTCATTTTTTTTGCTGTTAGACAAAATGCTAACAAAAACTTTTGCATGGCTAAGGTCAGCGCTAACCTCTGTTTTTGTGATTGTGATAAGGCCATTTATTCTTGGGTCTTTTAATTCGTTTGACAAAATTTGCGTTAGCGTTTTTTGAACTTCACTGTTTAGCCTTTCAATTCTTGTGCTCATGTTTCATCCCCCTTTAAACAAGAAAATCTTAATAGGATTTTTCTATTAAGATTAGTCTCTTTGTATTTCTTCAATAACATAACTTTCAACTGTGTCACCAACCAAAATATCGTTGTGACCTTCAAGTTTAATTCCACACTCCATGTTTGCCAAAACTTCTTTTATGTCATTTTTGTCTTTTTGAAGAGTTGTTATTGTTGTGTCAACCAAAAGTTCTTTTCCTCTAAACAATCTAATTTTTGAATTTTTAGTGATTTTTCCGTCTTTCACAACACAACCAGCAACTGTTCCAATACGGCTGATTTTAAATATTCTAATAACCTCAGCATGCCCAATAACTTTTTCTTCAAAAATTGGCTTTCTCATTGATTTAATTTTCTTTGAAATATAGTCAACAATTTGATAAATAATTTTAGACATAAATAATGGCATTTTGTTGTGTTCAATAATGATTTGTGCCTTGCTGTCTGGCTTTGTGTTAAACCCAATAAGTTCAGCATCTGCTGATTTTGCAAGCAAAACATCGTTTTCATTGATTGCACCAACACCACCGTGAATGCATTCAACCCTAACTTCTTCGTTTTGAATTTTATTTAAAAGTTCAACCAAAGCTTCAAATGAACCTTGAACATCGGCTTTAACAATAACATTCAAAACTTTCTTTTCGCTTCCAGCATCGTGAGACAAAAATTCTTCCATTGAAAAACTGTTTTTTGTGTTAATTTTTTCAGTTTGAACTTTTCTCTTTCTTTCCGCCAAAACTTGCTTACTCATTTTTTCATCAACAGCATAAATGTTGTCTCCAACATTTGGAACACCATCAAGCCCCAAAAC
>CAMPBB010000073.1 GCA_946635125.1 uncultured Clostridia bacterium | reverse complement strand
TGGTTGTCAAACCATAAGCAAGACTTATTCCAATCATATCAGAAATTGCTTGTTGGCGAGAATACACTCTATTGTTCTCATTATCTTTGGCCATAATACCTCTTGCTATAACCCCACTTTCCTTCAGAAAATAACTCATATCATGTGGATCCACATTAGAGCCAACCGAGATAAAATTGTTAGAAAAGATTTCAAAACCGTTTTTGTTTTTATTAAATTCAATTTGTGCAACGCCGGTGTATGTGGCGTGCCTATCAAAATCATTTGCGTGTTTGCTAACATACCAAGGTTCTTTTGTTTTGTAATCCTTCAAAGCCTTAAACTCAACATTTGTCCCATATATTGGTTCTTCCCATGGTGCAAAAGAAACAACAAAAACATTTTCTAAAAGTTTTTTTGATTTTTCTTCACCAAAATTTTTTGTTAAACTTTCATCTATCTCTGCAAGAAAAATGTTTGTTTCACTCATTCCCTTACAATAAGCATAGATTCTCAAATTTTGCAAATTGTTTTCAACTTGTTCTTCTGGCAAAATATTTCCATCTTCATCATAAATAAATGGTTTAAAAAATGAATCATAAATATTTTGTCGTTCTTCAGGTGAAAAACTTCCTGTGTTTTTCTCCTTTTCATGCCCATAGTAAAAAGAATACAAATCATATCCGTTTTCTTCAGCTTTTCCAACCATTCCCTCAATAAATTTTGCCCCATAATTTGCATCTTTTGGCTCTATTCCACCATTTCCATTAAAGAACAAAACTGTTTTTTTGTTAGTGTCAATTTTAACATCATCAAAAGAGCCCTCTTCCCAGCCAACTTCATTTTCTTTTGTTTTTTCAACTCTTTTTCCAAAACCACCATTAGCCCATTCTTCTTCCATAATATTTTTTAACCTTCTTTTAATTGTTTATAAATTTTTGTTCTTTGCTTTCTTTTTTGAAACTATTTTTACTGCTTTGTTTCACATCTTTAACTTTACTTAAAGCACCCTTAACAAAATTTTTAACACCTTCCAAGTGCTCTGATTTTAGTTTTGCTTTACCTAAATTGTTTATTTCTTTTTCAAGCTCTTTTTTGTTTAAAATAATTCCGTCTTCAATCTCTAAATCATCTTTTCCTATTTGATCTTTTGTTTGACCAAATGAAATCATTTTTGCAATAACTTTTATTTGATTTTTTGTTAAAACAAGACTTTCAACTTTTTTATCTTCAAATTTCAAAAAATCGTCCCAAGTTTCTTTTTTTTGAAATTCTGTTTTTGTTGGCTTTTTTAAACAAAAAACAAAAGGTGGTTCTCTTTTTTCTAATGAGTCTTTATTTTTTATCTTTGGCAACGCAACAGTTATAACAGCTTTGTTTATATCTCCCAACAAACTGGCTATTTTTAAGTTTTCTTCTTCACTTAATTCAGTGTCAAAATAATATTTAGTGCCGTCTTCAAAAATGGCAAGCTTTGTTTCACGAAAACTACAGAAGGTGCCATAATGTTCATTACCAACAATGTGATTAAAAACTTCTTTTTTAATGTTGTTCGCTTTTGAAAAATCTAACTGTTTTAACAAAAAGTTTCTGGTATGAGTGGGCATTTTATCCAAATCTAAGACAACATCTTTTAATGTTTTTTCACCATTTAATAATTCTTTTTCTGTAACACCATAATGTTCCAAAAACTCTTCAAACTTTTTTTTGGGATTTCCATTTAAAAAAACCATTGAATCAATTTTTTCACTTTCCAAAGTTTTTGTAATTCTTATTTGGTTTTTTATTAATTCATCAAAAATGTTAAGGTCAGCATTTTTATCAACAAGACTCAAACTTAAACACATTGAAATTATTTCGTAAAGAGCCAATATTCTTTGAGATTGTTCTCCTCTATCTTTTTCCATCTGATACGGACCATCTTCATCATAAACCTGCACAGTGTTAATTTGATGATCATCACAACCGATAGGAATTGCAATATTATATTGCGTATTAAAATTCATCCCTCCAAAATTATCACTTAACATTGTTAGGCTGTTGTCTTCCAAAAAAGTTTTTCCAATCCCCAAATATGAACCGTCTTTGTTATATTTCTTTTTCCAATAGTCACCAAAAAAATTGTCTTTTGTGCTGCAAAACTTGATGTGGATTCCAAATTCTGTTTCAGTGTTTTTGTTAATATGTGGAGCATAAGAAATGTTTTTCACACTTGATAAAATGTTTTTGATTTGTTCTTTTTTATAACCTTTTTCTTCCATTATGGCAGCAGTTTTGTTAAGAGCAATTGAGACTTCTTTCATTCCATGGCAATGAGAAAAAAATGTTATTTTTGAAAAATTTTCTTTTTCTTTTTCTTCATTTAAAATTTCCCCATCTTTAAAAAACAGTGGCACCATAATTTTTTCAACAAATTCATTTTGCTGTTTTTCGTTTAATCCAACCGAAAATTTGCCTCTATAATTTTTACTGATATCTTCTTTTATGAAATTATTAAAAATTTCTTCTTCTTTTGGTGGGTCATCATAATAAAAAGAGTAAATGTTTGCAACATCTTTTGAAATCATTTGCTCAACAATTTTGCAATAACCATTTGCATTTTGTTCATCGTCTGCGCCGCTTCCAGGAAAAATAAATATGGTGTTTTTAGATAAGTCAATTTCTTCCAGCTTTGGCTTTTTTATTCCAAACTTATTGTTTTTTGTTTTTAAAGTTCTTTGAAGTATTGCCACAACATTTTTCTCCTTTTAATTTATATTTTTGTAACCAATCCATCTTCAACCAAAAATTTTTGGTGTTTTAAATTTAAATCAAACTCTGTGCATGTTAAAATGCATTGAAACAAGTTTAAATAATCACAAAGTTTTTCTCTTCTTGCTGCATCAAGTTCACTTAACACATCATCTAACAAAAGAACTGGATAATCTCCATATTCTTTTTTTAAAATTTCCATTTCAGCAAGCTTTAATGACAAAACAACTGTTCGTTGCTGACCTTGTGAGGCATGCTTTTTCACATCTTTTTTGTTTATCTTAAAATTTAAGTCATCATTTTGAATTCCAAAAGTTGTGTAGCCAAGCACCAAATCTTTTTCAAAAGTTCTTTCAAACTCACTTTCAAGGTTTAAAAGATTTTGCTCATTAAGTTCGCTAACATAACTAATTTCAAGTTCTTCTTTGTTTTCTGTTAATTTTTTGTGAATATCTTTTGCCATCTCACTCAAAATTTTTAAAAAACTTTTTCTTTTCTTGAAAATTCTTTTGGAAATCTCACACAAACTCTTGTTCCAAACAAAAACTTCTTTTTGAGGGTTCTCTTTTTTTAACAAAGCATTTCTTTGCATAATAATTCTTTGAAATGTTTGAAGATCTTTTAAATACGCTTTATCTTGCTGACACAAAATAATATCCAAAAATCTTCTTCTTGTGCTGGGTCCTGCTTTAATTAAGTTTAATTCCTCTGGCGAAAAATAAACTGAACCAAAATTGCCAATAACATCAGAAAGTTTTTTTAATTTATTGTCATTTAAGAAAACAGATTTTTGTTTGTGATTGATGTCTAACTTGATTGTCTTTGTGTTGCCAAAGTGTTCAAATTTTAAAAGCGTTTCCAAATGGCCGTGAGAAAATGAAATCATTTCACCATCACGCCTTGTTTTTGGACTTTTTCCAATTGTTGACAAATAAATTGCTTCCAATGTGTTTGTTTTGCCTTGAGCGTTTTTTCCACACAAAACATTAAGCCCATCAAAAAACTGTATTGTTTGAGTTTTTAGGTTTCGAAAGTTTTTAACGCCAAGACTAACAATCCTCAATTTTTGGCCCGCCTTTTAAAGGTGAAAAAATAAAAAAAATGTTAATTTTTTTACCTTTCAAAATTATATCACACAAAACACTTTTTAAGCAAGTTTTTTTGCCTAAATTTTTTATTTTTTATTTATTATAAATAAAACGCCTTAAAAACATGCTTTCGTTGAAATTTAACCATTTTTTAAGGTAAAAAAGAAAACCCCAACAAAACTGGGGGTTTTTGTAATGTTTTTGTGTTTAAAATTTAAAAGTCATAAAAGCTTTAAAATATTAAAAAATTTAAAAATCCTTAAATTTTCCTTAAATTTCAATAAAATTTTTTAACTTATAGATTTTAACAAGTAACACAAAAAAATGGAAATTTGACCAATTTTCACACCAAAAAACAAGGTGTTTTGGTTGAGATGAGCTAAAAAAGTTTGCTTAATGAAC
>CAMPBB010000072.1 GCA_946635125.1 uncultured Clostridia bacterium | reverse complement strand
ACTTTATGAACAAGAACTGTTGGAAAAAAAAGAATCCCTAGATGTTTTTGACAAACTAAAGAAAAAAACAGAAATCAACAAATTTATCAACGATTTTAGGTCTTTTTTAAAACAAGACATTCAAAAAGAAAATTCAACTTTTGCTGAATATTTGGAAAGAGCAATTTATGGCTATATGGAAAATGAATTTATGAGAAGCGTTTTTCAAAAAAATCCACAAGACCAGGAAACTTTGGAAAAATATAAAGACTACATAAACATTTTGCAAAAAAGAGAACTCATAAGTTCAAGAGACATCAAGGAAATGAACGCCCCAAAGCAAATTCACGAAGCCATGGATTTTTCTCTTATGATTCAAAGAAACAAAGCATCAAGAAACTCAGAATCTTATAAACAGATTGAAAATTATTTTAAAAGACAAAAAGAACTAACAGCAAAAAAAGAAGAAAAAATTGCAAAATTCATGGATGAAGTTATCCCAAAAAGATAATTTCTTTTTTTGTTTTATATAATTGATATTTCATTTGTTTTATTATATAATGAAACAAAAGGAAAAATTTATGATTGTTAAATTTGATGATTTGAAAAAAATTAGAAAAGAAAATTTAAACAAAACAATTGTTGTTGCAATTGGAACTTTTGACCTTTTTCATTTTGAGCATCTTAATTATCTTAAAGACGCAAAAAAACTTGGTGATGTTTTGCTTGTTGTTGTGAAAGGAAATTTTTTGGCGAAGAAAAAACATCCAACCCGCCCTATTGTTGACGAAAAAGAAAGGATTCAAATCATTGATGAACTAAAATGCGTGGACTACACAATTTTGTGTGATGAAAAAATTTTTGAAGATTCACAAAAAAATTGTAACTTTTCTTTTGATGAAGAAAACAACAACTGGCTTTATTCTTTTTTTGAAATATTAAAAAATTTGCAACCAAACATTTTGTATCACGAAAACACAACCCACATTCAAGAAGCAAGAGAATTTGTTTCAAAAAAACTTGGCATAACACTCATATCAAGAACAAGAACAGCAAAAGTTACGACCTCAAAACTTATTGAAAAAATTAAAAACAATTAAGTTTAAAATAAAAAAAATAACCTTAAATTGAAAGGTTATTTTTATTTTTTTATGTTAAAAATTTGTGAAAATTTTTGTTATAAAAACTTATATTTGCAAAAAAACTACTTAAAAAACTTAAATTTTTTGTGTTTTTTGCTTTATTTTTAAAGGATTTACAAAATTGCATCAGCAAACTCTTCTGCGTTAAATGGTTCAATGTCTGTTAAACCCTCACCTGTTCCAACAAACAAAACTGGCTTTTTATATTGCCTTGCAATTGAAATGATAACTCCACCTTTTGCTGTTCCGTCAAGTTTTGTGAGCACCAACCCATCAACCCCAATTGCCTCATCAAAATATTGAACTTGCGAAAGAGCGTTTTGACCAGTTGTTGCATCTAGCACCAATAATTTTTGGTAAGTTCCATTCCATTCTCTTTCAACAATTTTTGAAATTTTCTTGAGTTCTTCCATTAAGTTTGCCTTGTTGTGAAGACGCCCAGCAGTGTCAACAATCACAACATCATTTTGTTTTGCTTTTGCTGATTTTATTCCATCAAACACAACGCTTGCTGGGTCGCTTCCTTCGTTGTTCTTAACAATTTTTGCTTTGTTTCTGTTTGCCCACTCTGTTAACTGTTCAGCAGCTGCTGCCCTAAAAGTGTCTCCCGCAACAAGCAAAACATTTTTCTTTTGCTCCTTAAAATATCCACAAAGTTTTCCTATTGTTGTTGTTTTTCCAACACCGTTTACGCCAACAACCATATAAAGAACTGGGTATTCAACTTCTTTGGCTTTGTTCTCTGTTAAAATGTCTGAAATAATTTTTTTAAGAGCCTTTTTCACATCTTCCTGAGTTCTTAACTTTTGCTTTCTTGAAACCGCCCTCAAATTTTCTGTTATTTCCCTGCTCGCTTCAACACCAACATCGGCTGATATGAGCAAAAATTCAAGTTCTTCAAAAAAATCATCGTCTAGTTCACCCTTGCTCATCATTGCCATAATTTTGTTGCCAATGGCTTCCTTGGTCTTTTTAAAGGCATTTGCTATTTTTGAAAAAAATCCCATTTCTTACTCCTTGCTTGCTTTTTTTGTTTCCGCTGTTTTTAGGGCATCTGAAAGCCTTACAGAAACAATTTTACTAACTCCTTGCTCTTCCATTGTAACACCATAAAGTGAGTCTGCAAGTTCCATTGTTGGCTTACGGTGAGTGATAACAATAAATTGTGTGTCTTGTGCAAAATTGTGAAGATATTTTGCAAAACGCTCAACATTGGCATCATCTAGCGCTGCCTCAATTTCGTCTAACAAACAAAATGGCATTGGTCTTAACCTTAAAATTGCAAACAATATTGCAATTGCTGTTAACGCTTTCTCTCCACCAGAAAGAAGAGTTAAATTTTGAAGTTTTTTGCCTGGTGGTTCTGCAATAATTTCAACACCAGCAGTTAACACATCTTCTCCTTCTGTGAGCACAAGTCGTGCGTTTCCGCCCCCAAACAACTGTCTAAAAATTGTTGAGAAGTTTGAGTTTATTTTGTTAAACGCAACTTCAAACTTTTCGGTCATTTGAGTGTTTAAGTCTTTTATTATTGCCATAACATCTGTTTCGGCTTTGTTTAAGTCTTCCATTTCCTTAACATAAAGCCCATATCTTTCTTCCATAAGCCTGCTGTCTTCAATTGCATTAACATTAACATAGCCAAGTTTTGAAATGTCTTTTTTAAGTTCAGAAATTCTTTGCAAGGCTTGTTTGTGGTCATAACCTTCTTGTCTTAAATCTTGAGCGGTGTTATAAGTTAATTCATAGTCTTCATAAATTTTCCCTTTCATTGCTTCAAGATTTATGTCTATTTGTCCAAGTTTTGCTTCTTCTTGGAATTGCTTTTCTTGTGCTTTTGCAAGTTCTGCATTAAGTTTTTCTCTCTCTTCTTCAATTTTTTGAAGAATTTGGTGGATGCTTTCTTTTGCACTTTCCATTTCTTGAACTTTGTTTCGAAGAGAAGTTATTTTTGCTTGTTTTTCGTTAATCTTTTGGTCATCTTTGCTTGCACCCAAAATTTGAGCACTTTCCATTGTTTTCTTGTTCTTAATTAAAAGATTTTCGTTTTCATCTATGTTGTCATTTAAAATTGCTTGTTCATTTAAAAGTCTTGAAATGTCGTTATCTATTGCAAAAACAGCACTTTCCAAACTTGCGGACCTTACTTTTAATTCAGTTATTTGGTTGTTTAAGTTGTCACGCTTTTGCCTTAATTGTTCATTTCTTGTTGTGTCTATTTTCCCGTTTTGAGTGATGTTTTGTGTTGTTTTAAGTTTTTCAATGTCTTTTATTTCATCAGCCAAATACTTTTGTTTTGCTTCAATTTTTGCAAGTTCTTCATCAATTACCACAAGTTCAGATTTGAGTTCATCACTTCTGTTTTTGTGGGCAACATATGCGTTTTCTTTTATTTCAAGCCTAATTTCACAATCTTGGAGTTTTTTGCTTAAATCCGCAATCTTTTCGTCAAGATTTATTATTAAGTTTGAATATTTTGTGAGCATAACTCTTTCAGCTTCAATGTCTTTTTGAAGTTTTTGAAGTTTTTGTTCAGCTTCCTTGATTTCTCTGTC
Organism: uncultured Clostridia bacterium; assembly: GCA_946635125.1. Classification (GTDB taxonomy): domain Bacteria; phylum Bacillota; class Clostridia; order Christensenellales; family UBA1242; genus UBA7584. The sequence goes on along the minus strand of CAMPBB010000072.1, from coordinate 546 downwards.
ACGAGATAAAAGGTTGTTTATGCTTGTTTTCTTGCTACCACCAGAAATTGAACCTGCTGGATTTATGATATCTCCTTCAAGCGTTACAATCTTGAACGCAAACTTTGTTTGCTTAGCTAGATTAACTGCAACTTCCATGTTTTCAGCAATAACAGTTGAGCCTAAAAGGCCGTCAAAAATTGGCTTTAAGCCCTCTTTGTAAGTTATAACTTCACTTGCAACACCAAACACTCCCTTGGCTTTTAAATATGATTTTAAACTATCTGGAATAAATCTTGGTTTAAGTGAAGAGATTGGCAAGAATGTTGCTCTTCCCAAACTGTTTTGTTTAAGATATGCAACAAGCATTTTTGCGTCATCTTCATTTTTTGTTACAACATTTTGAACAGCAGAACCCAAAGCCATTTCAATTGCTGTTTCATATTCTGTTGGAACTTTTATGAGTTCAGCAATAACACCAACAATGCTTTGCTTTAATTTTGGATTCTTTTCGCTGTCAAGCAAAAGCCTTCTAACAGTTCCATTAAATCCCTCATATTCAGCATG
>CAMPBB010000071.1 GCA_946635125.1 uncultured Clostridia bacterium | reverse complement strand
TATTTTAAAATATTTTTTATTGTTAGTCTAATTATTTTTGGTTTATTTTTGTTCTAAATTTGCCTAATTTTTAACAATTTTGTCGAATTGTGACGATTTTAAGTTTTAGCATCTTTTAATGTGTATGCTTTTTAAAATTTTTTTATGCAAAAACAAAAAAAGATGAAATACCTTTCATCTTTTTACTCTACAAAATAATTCATAAAATCTTCATAATTTAAATTGAATAAATCATTTAAAAACTCAAATCTATCAAGCAAAAATAGTCTAACATAATCGTAACTAAAATCAAACTTAAATCTTCCACTCTCACCATACCATTTGTCTGCATCGTGGAAAGCGGGTTCTCTAATTGTGTCTTTATAATCTCTTAAAACTTTGTTTATTCCCGTTTCTTTATCTGTTAATTTTGGATAAACTATATTCCATCTTTCTTGCAATAAAGAATAGTTATATTCATCTTGTAAAAATAATTGCATGATTGGTATTTCTAATAGTTTATCTCTTTGTGTTGCTTCGTATATATATGATTCGTGGTAATATCCTTCCGAAGTTAAATAATTATCGCACATTGAATAGTCAAAATCCCAAATTGGTCCCCAAACAACCTTGCCATTTGTTGATTTATGGAAGTAAACACTCAACCAAGCAACATCTTGATTTAACACAACATCATTTAAAAGATAATAATCAATCATGGAATTAACATCAACAAGGTCCGCAAAGCAAACCTCTTGTCCGTTAAAAATTGTTGTTGCTGTATGTGATGAAATCGTGTCAAACATTGCTCTAACATAACCAACAATGTATTCCCTTATTGGGTCCTGTTCATCAACAATCACTCTATCTTTATATTCAGGATACTTAATTACAAAAATATTATATAAGTCGTCATATTTAAAAACATCTTCATAAGTTTCGTTCTCATCAAAAGCCCTAGCATCTATTTCAATTAAAAATGGATAATCGGCGTTTTCTTCAACAACCAATTCGTCTTCCTCAATGTCAACTCTTCCAGTTTTTTCATCAATCTTTTCTGTTAAAATATATAAACCTTGATACTGCTCATTCAAAAATAACACAACATGATTTGGGGTTGGTGTGAAACCCAATGAGTCAAAATATGATGCAATGGTTAGTGCTGAGTAATTTTTAATTGAACTTAAATCAATGTAATCAGCAAGAAGCACCCAGTTTTTTGCTTTTGTAAGCCCCAAAATTGATTGTTTCTTTGCAAACTTAATCCTGTATGGCTTTTTTGGATTATAAAGGGTTGCGTTGCCTCTAAGCCTTATTCCAACACCCTCACTTGCAGTTTCTTTCATGTCAACAGACATATTATATAATTCTGTGTTTTCAATTGAAAAAGAGCAATTTATGTAATTTTCTTTATCATATGGCAAAACACCTTCTTCAGTTGTTATTCTAACAACTGGCAAATCGCCCCAAAATGATTCATCAACAACAATTGTTTGATCTTCAATAACATTTTGTTCGTTGTTATTTTCGTTGTCTAAATTTTGCTCTTTGTTTTCATCATTTTTGTTATCATTTCCTTGTTGTTCACTGCCATTTTGCTCATTATTTTGCCCTTCATCTATATCAAGCGGATTTGGGTATATTTCTTGATTTGTTTCACCTTGTTCATATTGCTCATTAAGTTCTTCACTTGCTCCATCATATAATTTACCATCACATCCAACAAGAAAAAGTGAAAAACAAATAACAACAACAAACAAACTAAATATTATCCAATTTTTTCTTTTAATACAATCCATGGTTTATTCCTTTTAATAATGAGCACAATCAATTAACTCTATTATTTTTTTATTTTTTCTTTATTCTATGTATACAAAAAAAATCGTTTTTTGTCAAATAAAAAAGAGCCTTTTAATTGCTTTTATTAAAATTATTATAAAATAAATATATTTAATCTAAAAATAGTGGTGGTATCTCAAAAACCAATTTATTTATTTTAAATATTTTCCTGTTAGACTCTTTTTGCTTGAAACAATGCTCTCAAGAGAACCCTCGAAAACAATTTCTCCACCCATTTCGCCACCATATGGTCCCATATCAATTATGTGGTGTGCGTTTTTAATTATGTCTAGGTCATGCTCAATAACAATAATTGTTGCTCCATTTTTCATAAGTTTTTGAAAAACTCTTAACAAATTTTTAACATCTAGTGGATGAAGTCCAACGCTTGGCTCATCAAACACAAATAGTGCATCATTTTGCGTTTTGTCTATTTCTGATGCTAGTTTAAGCCTTTGAGCCTCACCACCAGACAGTGCTGGTGTGCTCTCACCCAAAGTTAAATAGCCAATTCCAAGTTCAGAAAGCACAGACAGTTTGTTTTTAATCTTTTGTTCATGTTCAAAGAATTTTAGTGCTTCATCTATTGTTAAAGCCATAATGTCTTTTATTGACTTTCCGTTATATAAAATATCATCAACCTCATGAGAATATCTAAGGCCATCACAATCATCGCACACAAGTTCAACATCTGGCAGAAACTGAATGTCCATTGAAATGCTTCCAGTTCCCTCACAAGTTTTGCAACGAAGTTTCCCAGTGTTGTATGAAAAGTCGCTATTTTTATATTTTTGTGAAACATTTGCAAAAAGCTTTCGTAAGTCATCCAAAACTCCAGAATATGTTGCAACCGTTGACCTAACATTACTTCCAATTGGAGTTGCATCAATTAAATTCACTCTCTTTATTCCGTTTGCATCAATTTCTTTTATGTGGCTTGGCATTTTTTCCAATCCAAGTTTTGCTCTTATAGCTGGGCAAAGTGACTCTAAAATAAGGGTTGTTTTTCCGCTTCCAGAAACACCTGTGATTGCCGTTAACTTATTTTTTGGGAAAGATGCTTTTAAAGGTTTAACTGTGTGAATTTGCCCAATTTCCAATGTTATTTTACCTTTTTCAAAAACATCTTTTTGTTTTTCTATAACTTCAACCTTTTCTCCAGCCAAAAACTTTCCAATGAGTGAACTATCACTTTTCTTTGCCTCATCAACACTTCCCTCAAAAATGATTCTTCCACCATTTTTTCCAGCCTTTGGACCAATTTCGATAATGTGGTCACAAATTTTTAAAATATTTATGTCGTGGTCCACCAGCACAACGCTGTTGCCATCTTCAACAAGTTTGTGAATTATGTTAATTAGTCCATCAACATTGTTTGGGTGAAGTCCTATTGATGGCTCATCTAACACATACAAAACTCCTGTTGTTCGGTTTTTAACTGTTCTGGCAAGTTGCACTCTTTGGAGTTCTCCTGTTGACAAAGTGTTTGAAGCCCTATCCAGTGTTAAATACCCCAAACCAAGTGACAAAAGAGCGTTGCAGTCAATCATAAACTCTTCCAAAATGTTTTCTCCCATTTCCTTCACTTTTCCATTTAAGTTTGCAACAACTTCTGGAAGCCATTTTGAAAGTTGGAACAATGTCATTTCAGTGACTTGCGATAATGTTTTACCACCCAAAAGAGTTGAATTTGCTCTTTTGTTTAATCTTGTTCCCGAGCATTCAGAGCATTGTTCTTCTTGCAAAAACTTTTGAACCCTTGCCATGCTCTTTTCATCTTTAACTTTTTTTAAAGCATTTAAAACTGTTGCTTTTGCACTATAATAAGTGAAATCCATTTCACCAGCATTAACGCTTTCCGCACTTTTTGACTTATAAAAAATATGCTTTTTCACCATTGGACCATCATAAACAATTTGCTTTTCTTTTTCAGTTAAATCTTTGAATGGAATGTCTGTTCGAACGCCCATTGCACGGCAAACATCTGTCATGAGTGACCACATTAGGCTATTCCACGGAGCAACTGCACCATCGTCAACACTTAAATTTTCATTTGGAACAAGAGAAGCCATGTTAACAGTTTGCACAATTCCTGTTCCCTGGCATTTTGGACATGCCCCACTTGAATTAAAAGCATATTCTTCTGCCCCTAAACCATAAAACTTTTCATGACACACATCACACTCAATTTTCTGTTCCAATGCAACAGCGTTGCTTGCCTTGCACACATGCCCATTTGGGCAAACATAATTTCCACATCTTGAAAACAAAAGCCTTAAAGAGTTTAATGTTTCTGTTTGTGTTCCAAAAGTTGAACGAATTGACGGAACATTTGGTCTTTGATGAAGAGCAAGAGCAGACGGAACATGCAAAACAAGGTCTACTTTTGCCTTTTCACTTTGAGTTATTCTTCTTCGTGTGTAAGT
>CAMPBB010000070.1 GCA_946635125.1 uncultured Clostridia bacterium | reverse complement strand
AGCAATCACTTGAACATTTTCAAGTGTTTCCAGTGCCCTTAATGTTATGTCTTTTAAGTTGCCAATTGGCGTTCCAACCAAAAATAATTTTGCCATGTTTTTTAACCTTTTATTATTTCATTAAGATTTATATCTTCTGTTTTTTCGTTTTCTTTGTCGCCGATTTTTATGGTGACTTTTTCGTTTAACAAATCTTGATAAACAACAACGCCTTCGCCCTTTGTTGTTTTTATGACCGCACCCAAAGGCGGAAGTTTTTCAAGTGCCTTTTGATATTCTTCCGCTTCAAAAGAAAGGCAACACATAAGTTTTCCACAAACACCATTTATCTTTGATGGGTTTAGTGCCAAATTTTGTGACTTTGCCATTTTGATGCTAACTTGGCTTCCATCTCCCAAAAACTTTGAACAGCACAGTTCTTTTCCGCAAATTCCGCATCCACCGAACATTTTTGCTTCTTCTCTTTGGCTTATTTGCCTAAGTTCAACTCGTGTTTTAAAAATTGATGCCAAAAATTTGACAAGTTCACGAAAGTCCACTCTGTTTTCAGCAATATAATTTATAAAAATTTTGCTCCCATCATAGGAATATCTAACATCAACAAGTTTCATTGAAAGTTCAAATTTTTTGATTGCGTCCAAAACTTTTTTGGTTGCCTCTTTGCTTTTTTCTTCCCAAACTTTTTTTGAGTTATAATCTTTTTCATTTGCAACTCTTTTTATTATTCCAGCGTTTTGAACTTTTTGGTCTTCAATTTCAAAAGGTTTTTTTGTAACACAAGCAAACTCGTTGCAATCATTATAAGAAACAATTATGTTGTCACCCACTTGCAAATTTTTGTGTTCACTTGCTTCACACAAATATTTTCTTCCGCCAGAGCCAAACATCACTTCACAAACTATTGCCATTTTGCTTTCTCCTCCAAAATTTTCATTAAGAAATTGTCAACAATTATGTTTTGATTGCAGTTTCTCAAAATTCTCTCATTTAGCTGACTTAAATATTTTGTTATTTCAACAATTGCTCGCTTTGGAAAACTTTGTGCCACTTCAAAAAGCAAATTTAATCTTCTTTTGTTCTTAACAAGGCTTTCCATATTTAACTTTGCGTGCAAAACATCAGTTAGAATTTGTGAATATAAATATAAAAACAAATTAAAATCTTCTTTATAGGAATACAACACTTTTGCATAATAAATTGCCTGAGAAGAGTTTTTGTATTCACTAAAAAGTTTGTAAGAAAAATCAAGCATATCAAAAAAGTTTTCTTTTTCACAAAATTCTTTTGCTCTTTTTATTGAGCCATCACACACAGCAACAACATCTTGTTTTTGCTCTTCTGTTAAGTCATAATCTTTGATGGCTTCAAGTATTTGTTCATTTTTGTAAACTGGCAGACGAATTTTTTGACACCTAGATGCAATTGTTGGCAAAACAGCCATTTCATTTTTAACGCAAATGATTAAAAACACACTTCGTGTTGGCTCTTCCAAAGTTTTTAACAACTTGTTTTGAACAGCCGCAGTTGTTTTTTCAAAATTGTTTAAAATTAAAACTTTTGACTCACTCTCATATGGAAGAGAAAAACTTTCATCAACAATTTTTAACATTTCTTCAACTGAAATAACATTTTTCTCTTGTGGGAAAATTAAGACATCGGCATGATTGCAGTGCTCAATTTTTTGGCAAATTAGTGCATCTTTTTCATCACCATCACACATAACAATTTTAGACAAACACAAAGAAGCCTCATTTAATGCTTGTTCATCAGAACTTATCAGCATTATGGCATGAGGCATGTTTTCTTTTTTAAAGTAAATGTTAAAATTGTTTGTCATGTGTCACCTTTATTTTACAACAATGTTAATTAGTCTATTTTTAATCACAATAACTTTAACAACTTCTTTCCCTGAAAGTGCGTTTTTAACTTTTTCAAGGTTCATTGCAATTTCTTTCATTTCGCTTTCGCTAATTCCCATTTTTGCAGTTGTTTTATCTTTAACTTTTCCATTAACTTGAACAATAAGTTCAAAAGTTTGTTCTTTTGTTTTTTCTTCATCAAATGTTGGCCATGCTTCATATGAAATTGTGTTGTTGTGCCCAAAGCGTGACCAAATTTCTTCTGTTATGCAAGGAGCAATTGGGTTCAAAAGTTTCACAAAGCCTTCGGCATATGCTTTGTTTATTTTCTTAACTTCCAAAGTTTTGTTCATAAAAATCATCATTTGACTGATTGCTGTGTTGAAACTTAAATTTTCATAATCGTTTGTGACTTTTTTCACAGTTTGATGATAAATTTTTTCTAACTCCAAAGTTTCTTCGTCTGTTACAAAATCATCTTCAATCAAAACTTTCCAAACTTTGTCTAAAAATCTTTTAACACCTTCAATTCCACCAGTTTGCCATGGTTTTGATTCTGTTATTGGGCCCATAAACATTTCATAAAGCCTTAACGCATCTGAGCCATAATCTTCAATAACCTTGTCTGGGTTCACAACATTTCCCTTACTCTTGCTCATTTTTTCATGATTTGAACCCAAAATCATTCCTGGGTGAACAAGTTTTTTAAATGGTTCTTTCACATCCAAAACACCTTGTTCGCTCAAAAATCTGTTAAAAAATCTTGAATACAAAAGGTGTCCAACAGCGTGTTCTGCTCCACCAACATAAAGGTCAACTGGCATCCAGTGATTTAAAAGCTCTTTGTTTCCAATTTCTTTTTCGTTGTCTGGGTCAATATAACGCAAGAAATACCAGCTTGATGCAGTTGTGCTTGGCATTGTTGTTGTTTCTCTTTTTCCTTTTTTGCCATCAACCACAACATTCACCCAATCTTGTTTTCTTTCCAGTGGTGACTGGCCGTTGTGTGGCTTATAATCATCAAGTTCTGGAAGAGTTAATGGAAGCTCACTTTCTGGAACAAGCCCTTTGCTTCCGTCTTCAAAGTGAATAACTGGAATTGGTTCTCCCCAATATCTTTGACGACCAAAAATCCAGTCACGAAGTTTGTATTTAACTGTTTTCTTTCCGCATTTGTGTTCTTCAAGCCAGCCATACATTTTGTTTTTGGCGTCTTCATTGTTTAAGCCATTCAAAAATCCAGAGTTAACATGAATTCCATCACCCTCAAATGCTTCAAGTTTTAAGTCGCCCCCAAGAACAACTTGCTTTAAAGCAAAAGGAAGTTTGAGTTCTTTTAAAAACTCATAATCTCTTTGGTCATGTGCTGGAACTGCCATAACAGCACCAAAACCATAAGAACCTAAAACATAGTCTGCAACATAAATTGGAATTTCTTCATTGTTAACTGGATTTATTGCATATGCACCAGTGAACACTCCTGTTTTTTCTTTAATGAGTTGAGTTCTTTCAAGTTCAGATTTTCTTGCACAAACTTTTTTGTATCTTTCCACAGCCTCTTTTTGCTCTGGGGTTGTTATTTTTTCAACAAGTTCATTTTCTGGTGCAAGAACACAATATAGGCAACCAAAAAGTGTGTCTGCCCTTGTTGTGAACACTTTAAAACTCTCTTGAATTCCTTTCACTTTAAATTCAATTTCAGCGCCTTCACTTTTCCCAATCCAGTTTCTTTGCGAGGTGATTGTGCTTTCTGGCCAATCAAGTTCTTTGTGACCTTCCAAAAACTTTTCAGCATAATCAGTGATTCTAAGTGACCATTGTTTCATGTTCTTTCGAACAACTGGATAACCCCCACGCTCTGATTTTCCGTCAATTATTTCATCGTTAGACAAAACTGTTCCAAGTTCTTCACACCAGTTAACTGGCATATCTTTATATTCAGCAAGTCCGTTTTTATATAACTTTTCAAAAATAACTTGGGTGAAATGATAATAACTTGGGTCACATGTTTTAATCACTCTATCATAATCGTAACTCATTGCAGCATTTTTTAGTTGCTCCAAATAATGGTCAATGTTTTTATATGTAAAAATGCTTGGGTGATTTCCAGTTTTCACAGCATAGTGTTCTGCTTGAAGACCAAAGGCATCAAAACCAATTGGGTGCAAAACATTAAAGCCTTGCATCCTTTTCATTCTGGCAACGATATCTGTTGCTGTGTAGCCTTCCATATGCCCAGTGTGTAGCCCCTCTCCAGATGGATATGGAAACATATCCAAAACATAATATTTTGGTTTTGAAAAATCACTTGTATCTGTTTTAAAAGTTTTGTTTTCTATCCAATATTTTTGCCACTTTTTTTCAATATTCATAAAATCAAACATAATAAATTTCCCTCT
>CAMPBB010000069.1 GCA_946635125.1 uncultured Clostridia bacterium | reverse complement strand
TTGAAAACATTAATCTAAACACCATTATTTCTTATAAAGACAAAAATGGGAAAACTGTTTCATTTTTAGATGAGTATGACACAATTTGTGGAGAATAAAAAATAGCACAAAACTTGTGCTATTTTTTATTTAGTATTTAAACCCCTTTTCTTGTTTTGATAGTTTTATTTCTTCAAATCTTTTTCTTAAACTGAAAAGCTTTTTGTTTGCTGAAAATGGTGGGAGTTTCTTTTGTGCTTTTTTTTTCTGTTGCCTTACTTTGATGTTTTGTAAAATTTCAAGTCTTTCTTGAATGTTTGCGTTTTTTGCAACTTTTGAGTTTTCGCTTTGCTCTTGTTTGTTTTCCCACTCTTCTTTTGAGTATAAAACCTCATCATCATTTTCTTTTTTAACATATTTCTTTTCGCATGGGCAATATCTTAAAATTGTGATTTCTTCGTCTTTCATTTCATTTATATTTTTCATATTATTTTACTCCTAAATTTTTTTATTACTTTAAATGTAATCTTTGGTATTTTCACAACAACAAATTGATTATAGCACAAATATTTAAAAAAATCAAGGGGCATTTTGTTATATTAACAAGAAAAGAACGCCATCTTGCGTTCTCTTCATTGGTTTTTATTATTATATGCGAGTGCTATAAAATTTATGGTTCAATAATTTTAAACACAAGGTCAATTCCACCATTTGTTGTGTAATTTGTTTTTCCATCAACAATTTTTATGGTGTATGTTCCAGTGTTTATAATGGTTTCTGGGTGCAAAATTCGAGTTCCGTCTTTGTAATATAAAATTCGATAGTCATTATTGCTTGCACTTAATGTGTTTTCATCTTTATCAACAATTATAACATTTGGAACTTGAGAAACTCCATCTTGGAAAACAATTTCAATTTCATCGTTAGAATCATAGTTGTTTCCGCCAAAAGAAAGTGTTATGTTTTCTTTTTTAATTTCTTGCTTTGTTATTTCAAAAATTGTTTCTGTTTGCAGTCCAAAATAATTGTTTGTTTCCTCAACAACTGCCTTAACATAATATTTTCCAAAACTTGTTGGTTTTTGGCTGTCTGTCCATTCCAAAAATTCACCCAAAACTTTTGTTTCAGTATTAAATAGGGCATAATAAATTTTTGTTTCACCAAATTTTGAAGTTATGCTTGGCTTAATGATTGTTTCACCAAATTCAAAGTTTTGAACATAAAACTCTTCATTGAAAGCATTGTTTTGTTTTGTTATGTTTAACTCGAACAAAACATCATCAAATTCGTTGTTCTTTGCTTTAATTACTCCAAAAATTGTTCCAACATTTGTTTTGTCAGTGCTGTTTGCTGGAATTGATCTTTCTTTGTTTGAGTAAAGAAGAACATCATAGTTTGTGCCTTCCACAAAAGTTTGGTTAAACACACAAATTTTTGGAACAACTTCACTTCCAGTAAATGGGGTTGAAATTTGTTCGCCACCAAACAAAACCTTTTTCCCAATTTCAATGTTTTTAACAACACTGCCAGAATAATTTCCAACAAAGTTTATTGTCACGCTTGTTGAAGTTGAGCCACTTATCATATCACCCGAAATAGTCAAGGTGTAGTCTTTGTTTTCTTCCAAAGTGCGTTCAAGAGTTTTGTCATAAATTGAACTGTTTAATAAAACATTTTGCCCACTGTAAGATAATTCATCGAATCCAGTTAATGAAAAATCGTCAGCTTCATATTGTTTTGGCAGAACAACAAATTCTTTTGTTGTTATTGCTTTAAAGTTTTCATCATTTTCGTCACTTGTTGCAACAACAAAATAGTTTCCAGCGTTAAGTGCTGTTCCATTTAAAACTTCAATGCTGGTTGTCTGTGTTTTTTTATAGATTTTTATGTTAACAGTTTGGTTTGAAAAAGTTGTTGCTGAAACAAACACGCCATCGCCATAATTATATGAGTTTTCACAGTTTATGGTTATTGTTTGTGCGTTTTTTATGTTAAATGTTTGTTCTTTTGTGCCATAAACATTTGTGGAATCAAGTTGGGCTATCACTGTCACGGTTAATATATTTCCATTTTGAACAAATGAAAGGGCATAATCATCACTTGTTAAAAGTTTTTGACCAACAAAAACATTTGCACTTAAATTTTCCACATTATTATCGTTAAGTGTTATTTCACTAATCAAAATTTCTGCGTTTTCAAGATTTGCTTTTGTTATTTCAAAATTGCAATAAGAAACAATTTCAAAATAGTTTTCACTTTCTGGAATAATTCCTTTTAGAGTATACTGCCCAATTTCTGTTGGAACAACTTGTGAGAAATAAAAGTCATTGCGTTTACTATAATAAAACTCTGGTGTTCCAAAAGAAGCAATCATTTTTGGAAAAACTTGATTTGTTCCATATTGCCAGTTTTTTATTTCAAGTTCGTTTGTTAAAATGTTTTCTGCTTTTTTTATTATTGTTTGTTTTGAAACTGCGCCTGTATAGTTTTGTTGTCCAACCACTTCAACCTTATATATTCCAGCGTTTTTTATGTTGCTTATTTCGCTTGTGTCAATTTGAACAAATTCATTATTTGTAAACTTATAATAATTTATGTAATAATCATTTTCTGTTAAAAGGGCGTCAAAAACACTTGGAGTTAAATTTTTTGCTTGATTGTTGTAGGTTGAGTCTTCCTTAAAGGTTATCATTTCAGGCAAAAGTTCTTTTTGCAAAATTGTGAACTCTTTAACAACCGTTCCAAAAACATTTTTCTTTCCGCTAATAATAGCCTTTGCTTTTCCAGCGTTGGTGTTGTTTTCAAAAGAAACATCAAAGTTTTCGTCATCAAGATTTAAATCATTAAGCAATATGCTTGAAATGGTTGGGGTTTTTGCAGTGCCATCAAACAAAAATTCATTTTCACTTAAAGTGATTGTTGTGTTGGCTGGGGTTAGCTTTGCTACACTAATTGTGTAAGGCAAAACAATGTTTTCGTTTGCACAAATGTTGTTTTTTGGAACAATTTCAACATAAATTGTTTGGTTGGCGGAAACAAAGTCTGTTTGTGGTGTTTTGCTTTCATAGTTGGAGTAATACAAAACATCAAAGTTTTCACTCAAAACTTCTTGATTGGAAATTAGAATTTTAATGTTTTGTTTCTTTTCAGTTCCGTCAAACAAGAAGTTGTTTGTAAACCCAGCAATGTTTTCTTGTGTTATTTCTGCTGCCAAAACATCAAACTCAGCAAAGTTTGTTTCACCGCAATAGTTGTTTATTCCAATTGCCTTAACTTTTGCTTTTTGAGATGGAGTTGAAACAAAGGTGTTGTTTTCATAAGAAAGAGAAAAATCTCTGTTAAAAACAAGCGGAAGGGCTTGATCATATTCTTTTAATTCAACATCAATTTCTGCACCACTTGGTAAAAAGGTTGAACTTGTTTTATTAAGTGTAAGCAAAAATTCATTGATATTTCTTGGCTTTATTGAAAAGGTTTTTTCCAAAGTTCCAGCAAAGTTGCCTTCAAAGTTTATGACTGCTGTTGCTGTGTTTTCACCAGCGTTTATGTTGTTTAAAAATGTTGTTTGATAAGAGTAAATTTCATCACCCAAGTAAGTTATTTTAATTTGAGGAATTTGTTCATAGTCGCTAAAAATAAGGTTATCATCTGTTATTTCAACCACAAGGTTTGGATCTTGAGTTCTATCGATGCCGTTAATAAAGTAAGAAGTTTCTTTTTCGCCTTCAAAGTTTTGCTTTCCAACAATTAAAACTTTAATTGTTCCACCGTCAACAAAACTTGAATTTTCAAAAATTTCTGTGTTATCCCGATAATATTTAACTTCATAATCAACACCTTTTTCCAGTGTTTTGTTAAACATAACAACTTCTGGCTCAATTTTAAAGGCTTGTGTGCCATCATATTGCTTATCTTCAATTTGAGCAATTTGCGATGAAGAAAGATCCGCTTTGTTTATTCTAAACAAAACTTCTGTTTGGTCATTTTGTGCAAAATAATGGTTTTGACTAGCAACTTTTAATGTTAGTTTTGCTTCATCACTTGCCAAAATGTTGTTTTCAAAGGTTATGTTAAAACTGTTTAGCACGCTTTGAGGAATGTTTTCATTGTTGTGGGTGATAACAAAATTTGGTGTTTTTTCAGTGCCATCATAAATTGTTTTTTCAATTTGAACAAAGCAGTCTTCTAATTTTAGATAATTAACAACATAAGGAATTTGTTTGCTCCCAACAAAGTTTGAGTTTTCTTTTGATGAAATTGTTAAAAAGTTTTCAGTGTCTGGATATC
>CAMPBB010000068.1 GCA_946635125.1 uncultured Clostridia bacterium | reverse complement strand
AGGTTTTTTCAATACTGGAACACTTTCTCCAGTTAAAAGGCTTTCATTAACTTTGAGTTCACCTTTCAAAACAATGGCATCACATGCAATTTGTTGGCCATTTTTTAAAATTATCACATCATCCAAAACAATGTCTGTTGTGAAAATTTCTTGTTCTTTTCCATCTCGAACAACTTTTGTTTTGGAAGCCGTTACAAGCGAGAGTTTATCCACAACATTTTTGGACTTTATTCTTTGAATTATTCCAATCAAAAAGTTTGCAACAACAACGACCAAAAATGTGAGCTGTGTGTATGCCCCAATCACAATCATAACAACAGCAATAACAAGGAAAATCATGTTGAAATAAGTAAAAAACTCTGAAGCAATGATGCCCCAAATGCTCTGGCTTTTCTTATTGCTTTCAGGGTTATCAAATCCCATTTGTTTGCGTTCTAAAACATCAACTGGCTTTAAACCTGTTTTATAGTCAGTTTCAATTCTAGCGGGAACAACTCCTTTCTTGCGTCTAAAATGCTCTCTTTCCTTTTTCATATACTCTATTATATCACAAAAACGCCATAAATCAAACATTTTTTAAAATTTTTGTCTTAACAGCATAAAAAAAGACAATATAAGCAAAAGAAAGACTTAACAAAAAACAGAGCATCTTGCTCTGTTTTTGCTCTTTTATGTTTGTTATTTAGAAATGTAGACGCCCTTCAAGTCTTCAATTCCTTTAATCTTTTTGCCTTTTGTTGTTCTTGCTTCAATAACAATGTCTTCACTGTTAATCATCTTTGTTGTGTCGCCCTCAAAAACAATTTCAACTGGAAGAGTTATTCTTCCCGCAAAAAGAACTTCATCTTTTTGAGCAAGCAAGGCAATTCTCACTCCTTTTCGATATCTTGGAAGTTTGTCTATTTGAGCAATTGGCACACGCTTTGCCATTCCATTTTTGGTTACAACCAAAATTTCCCCATCATCAGAGCAAACTGTTCCAAAGATGACTTTGTCTTTGTCGTTTAGGTTCATTCCCCTAACTCCACCGCTAATGCGCCCTTGAACTGGAACATCATCTTTTTTGGCAAACAACACTTGACCCTCTTTTGTGACAAAAATCATGTCTGTGTTTGGTTCATCAAAGCAAATTGAAACAACTTGGTCATCTTCTTTTATCTTAACTGCTTGGAAATATGCCTTTTGAACTTCATATTCTTTGTAGTCTGACTTTTTAACAAAACCTGACTCAGTGAAGAACATGATTTGTTGCTTGTCAAATTCAGTTTGAGTTATTTCCACAATTTTTTCATCTAACGCAAAGTCAACAAAGAGTTCTCTTGGGTTTGCTCCCTTGTCTTTATATTTTGTTAGTGGAATGTCTTTCACTCTTGCTCGAGCACAATAACCTTTGTTTGTGAAAATTAAAACTGTTTGGTCAGTTTTTGTTGGAACAACAATTGTGTGAACTTGTCTTGTTTTTGTTCCATCTTTAAACACCTTGTTAGCGCTATCATAAACGCTCTTTTCAATGGCTTTTAGCTCCCCTTGAGCGTTAACACAAACATAAACTTCTTTTGGCTCGTTTAAGTCTATTGTTTCTGTTTCTTCTGCTTCTTCTTTTGAAATAATTGTGCTTCTTCTTGGTCTAGCATATTTTTTCTTAATTTCTAATAGTTCTTTTTTAACAATGTCAAGTTGAAGCGCACTTGAATTAACAACAGAAGTTAAATAAGCAACTTTTTGCTTTAATTCGCCAATTTCGGTTGTTATTTTTCCAACTTCCAAGTTTGTTAATCTTGCAAGACGCATGTCAAGGATTGCTTGCCCTTGAACTTCACTCAAACCAAAAGCTGATTTTAGCCTTAATTTTGCGTCAATTGGTGATGTTGATGTTTTGATTATCTTTATCACTTCATCAATATTTTGAATTGCAATTAAAAGCCCTTCCAAAATGTGGAGTCTATCTTTTGCGGCTTGAAGGTCGAATTTTGTTCTTCTTAAAATAACCTCTTTTTGATATTGAACATAATAGGCAATAATTTCCTTTAAGCCCATTGTTCTTGGTTTGGCATCAGCTATCGCCACCATGTTGATTGCAAAGCTATATTCAAGGTCTGTTGACTTTAACAAAACTTTCATGATAGCCTCGGCATTTGCGTCTTTTTTTAGGGTTATAACTGCCCTTATTCCGTGCCTATCACTTTCATCACGAATTTCGGATATATCACCCAAAACATCTTTCTTTTCATCACGAAGAGCTGCAATTTCTTGCAATAATTTTGCTTTGTTAACTTGATATGGAAATTCAGTGATAACAATGTTTTGTTTGTCGCCCTTTGTTTCTTCAATGTGATATTTGGCTCTAATTGTCACTTTTCCTTTTCCAGTTGCATATGCTCTTTCAAGGTCTGTGAGAATTAAGTTTCCACCAGTTGGAAAATCTGGAGCCTTAATGTAATGCATAAGGCTTTGAAGGCTCAAATTTGGATTATCAATATATGCAACAACTCCATCTATGGTTTCTCCCAAGTTGTGTGGGGGAATGTTTGTTGCAAGTCCAACAGCAATTCCGCTTGCTCCGTTTACGAGCAAGTTTGGATATCTTCCTGGAAGCATTTCTGGTTCTTTTAATGTGTCGTCAAAGTTTAAGCCCCATGAAACGGTGTCTTTGTCTAGGTCTCTTAAAAGTTCCATGGCAAGAGGAGCAAGTTTTGCCTCTGTGTAACGCATTGCAGCTGCTCCATCTCCATCATTTGAACCAAAGTTTCCGTGACCTTGCACCAAAATTTCACTCATGTTGTGAGGTTGAGCAAGCCTAACCATGGCATCATACACAGATGTGTCACCATGAGGGTGATATTTACCCAAACAGTCACCAACGATACGGGCAGATTTTCTAAATGGTTTGTCTGGCTCTAAGCCAAGTTCCATCATCGAATACAAAATTCTTCTTTGAACTGGTTTTAATCCATCTTCAACTCTTGGAAGTGCCCTATCCAAAATAACATATTCACTATATGGCATCATGGAATTGTGCATAACTTCATCAAGCGAACCTGTTATTATTTTCCCTGTTGTTCCATCCAAATCCATAACTTCTTGTTTACTTTTCATGGCTTATCCTTTTAATTGTTCTTTTTGTCTGCAAAACTGTCTTTTTTGTTAAAGTTTGCGTGTTCACTAATATAACTCTTTCTTGCTTCAATGTCATCACCCATCCAAGTTGTTATCATGAGTTCTGCGTTTGCTGCATCTTCAACAGTAACTTGAAGTAGAGTTCTTTTCTTTGGGTCCATTGTTGTGTCCCAAAGTTGTTCTGGGTTCATTTCACCAAGACCTTTGTATCTTTGAATGCTGTAACCCTTTCCAAAACTGTTTAAAACTTCGGGAAGTTCTTGGTCACTATACACATATTCAACTCTATCTTTTTTCTCAACTTTATATAGTGGTGGAAGTCCAATATATAAGTGTCCATTTGTTACAAGTTCTCTCATGTAACGGAAGAAAAATGTCATCAAAATGGCTCTAATATGTGCTCCATCTTGGTCGGCATCAGAAAGAATGATAACTTTATAATATTTTAAAGATTCAAGATTAAAATCTTCTCCAATTCCAGTTCCAAGAGCAGAAATGATTGTTCGAATTTCTTCGTTTGCAAGAACTTGACTAAGCCTTTTCTTCTCTGCATTAAGTGGTTTTCCCCTTAAAGGCAAAATGGCTTGGAAAGACCTGTCTCTTGCTTGTTTTGCACTACCACCAGCACTGTCTCCCTCAACAATGAAGAGTTCATTAAGTTCTGGTTTTCTTCCACTTGCACTTGCAAGTTTTCCAATTAGGCTGCTGTTTTCAATGCTGTTTTTCTGCCTTGTTATTTCTTTTGCCTTTCTTGCTGCTTCCCTAACTTTGGCTGCCGCTTTTCCTTTTTTGATTGCAAGTTCCAAAACTTGCTTGTTTTCATTCTTCTCAAAGAGCGTTACAAGAGAGTTATACACAATGTTTTCAACTTCGCCCTTGATTTCTGGGTTTCCTAGTTTTGTTTTTGTTTGACCTTCAAACTGAACATTTCTCATTTTTATTGCAAGAGTTATTGTTAGCCCTTCTCGATAATCTTCGCCAAGAGGGTTTTCTTCCTTATCCTTTAAAAGGTTTAAGCGTCTTGCAACATCATTAAACGCCCTTGTTATTGCACTTTTAAGCCCTGTTTCATGCGTTCCGCCCTCGCTTGTTGGAATGTTGTTAACATAACTAAAAATGTTTTCAGTGTATGATTTTGTGTATTGAAAAGCACATTCA
>CAMPBB010000067.1 GCA_946635125.1 uncultured Clostridia bacterium | reverse complement strand
CAAAGGTCGCTGGTTCGAATCCAGCCCCCGCTACCAATAAAAAAGCAAGGCTTATGCCCTGCTTTTTTTGATTAAAAATGACATACCAACATTGACTTTTGGGTTTTTTATGGTAAAATTTTAATAAAGGGAAAGAGTGTCAATTCCAATCACATTAAGAGGCAAAACTTTTTTTCTGGTTGGATGGTATATCCAAACGGCGAAATTAGAAACACAACACCATTTGGAGGTGAAATAAATGAAAAAATATGATATTGTTGAACTTATCAGCGAAAAGTATTATGCTAATCACAATTTAAAACAACAAACTATTGGAATTATATTGGAAAAAAACAATCAAACAATTAAAATAATGTTTTTTAATCCAAAAAACAATGGGGACTATCTTGTTTTGGATGTTCAAGAGAATGATGTTAGATTGCTTGACCATTTTGATGAAGGTTTTTTAAAACAATATAATATCAATTTGAAACTCCTAGCAGAAAGAGCTAAAAACTTTTTTTATCCTTCAAAATTAAAGCTTTTTGACAAGGTGAAATTATTAAAGGAAGATAAAAGATATTCAAAATATGGAATACATAAAGGAGAAATTGGATTTGTTGTTGATGATAATGCTATAAAAAATTTTATTGAGGTTGATTTCTTAAATTTTGATGAATCAATTTCAGTTAACATAAATGACCTTGAAGTAATTAACTAAGCAATTAAATATAAAAAAAGCAAGGCTCATGCCCTGCTTTTTTTGATTTTAAAATATGATAATATTACATTTTTTTAATAATTAAAAAACTTTTGAGAATTGATTTAATTTTTAATGCTATATTATTTTACAAAACTCACACACCATAAAAGTCATCTTTGCTGTTTAAGATTTTCAAACTAAACAAAAATCTGTCGGCAACAAGTGAAATAAACTGCCCATTTGACACTCTTTCATTTGGTTCAAAAACTTGAGCACAAATTAGGTCATTGATTTTTTTAAGTTTTCCCGTTTGACCAGCAACAATTAAAGCGTGCCTTATTGTTCGTTCAACAATGCTTGATGTAACCTGAAATTTTTGTGCAACTTTTGGATAAACTTGTTTTGTTAAAAAGCGCATGTTTTCCATGTCGAGCATTGTTGAAATGATTGCTTCAATAACATAACGATAACCAGACAAATGCGGTAAAATCCCCGCCTCTAAACAAAAAGTTGAAACTTTGTTTTCAAGGTCAACCGCCCTGCCCGTTTTTCTTTCAATGCAAACATAACTTTTCCCACTTAAAAATTTTAAGAGTAAGCAAAAATTTCCATTAAAAAACACTTTTGCATTTGTTCCCAACTTTTCTTTAAATTCATCTTTTGCAAATATTGCAATTTTTGCCTTTTGTGATTTTTTGAGCAAACGCCTTAAATTTTCTTCTTCAAAATATTCAACAAAAATGGCATCACACTTTTGTTTTTGTTCCAAAAAATCATTTATGCTTTGAAAAAACCTTGAAATAATAAAACCATATTTTTCACAAAAAAGTTTCAAACTTGTTTTAAGTTCCTTACTTTTTGCAATAACAACCAAATTTTGCACTTTTTGTCTCCTTTTAAAAAACACAAAAATAAAGATAATAAAAAAAATTTGTTAAGCAAAATAAAAACAAGACTTTTGAATAAAATAATGTTAACAGATTTTTCAATCATTAAGAAAAACAAAAAAATTTGTAGAAAAAATGATATTTTTTTGTTTAAATAGAATATTATGTAACAAAAATTGGTGGACAAATTATTTTGTATTTGTTAAAATTTATGAAAAAGAGGTAAGAAAAAAATGGTTAAATTTAGAGATAGCACAAAGTTTGTTTTCATGCTGTTTGTTTGCATGCTTTTAACTGTTTCAATTTCATTTGCAGTTTGTTTTACCGCCCAAAACAAAACAAAAAGCAATAAAACAGATGTTTTGCAACCAATTCAAAACACAATTGAAATAAATCAGATTGAATACACAAATCAAAACATTCCAAACGGTTTTGCAAGCCAAGAAACAATTGCAAAAAGCCTTAATTCATCTGTTTCTGTTTCAGTTACAACAAGTGATGGCAACTCTTTTGGGAGCGGAACAATTGTTGGAGCAGACAGCACCAACTCATATGTTGTGACTTGCCACCATGTTATTGAAGACGCAAAGTTAAACTCTATTATGCTAACTTTTTCTGATGGAACAAAAAAACAAGCCAGTTTTGTTGGAAGTGACCCAAAAACAGATGTTGCAGTGCTAAAAGTTGAAGACACCACCCATCCAGTTTGCAACACAATTTTAAACAATGACCAAATTTTTGCTGGTGAAAATGTTTATGTTATTGGAAATGCTTTGGGAGTTTATGACTTTTCTGTTTCAACTGGTTGCATAAGTCAAAAAGCAGAAAGGCAAGTAACCATTCCAAACTTTGGAACTTTTGATGTTTTGCAAACAGATGCACCAATCAACCATGGTGTTTCTGGTGGAGGAATGTTTGACAGCCATGGAACACTTGTTGGAATGATTAGTTGCGGATATGACGGAGATGCCATTCAAAATGTTAACTTTGTTTTGCCAATTTACAAAGTTATGGAAATTGTTTCAGCCCTTTTAACAAACACAGATTCTGTTAGTGGCTTTGGATTTGTCCCAGACAGAATTTCAATTGACCTCATGATTGCAACTTGGGGAGAAAGCCCATCTTATGCCATTGTTACAGATGTTCCAAAAACAAGTTCTTTTTATGGAACAAACAAAGATACCAGTTTGTTTAAGTTTGACCTTTTAAAGTCTGTTCAAATTGGAGATGACATCATTCAAATAATCACCTCTGCCCCAGCTCTTGCGGGCATTATTCAAGAAGCAAAAGATAATGACAAACTCCATGTTGGAACACAAATAAAGTTTGTTGCATGTGAAAACAGCGGAATTAACAACATTGAAAGAAATGTTGTGATAACATTAAAACAATATGTTTATGTTTTGAATTAAAAAGCCAAAAAATTAAAACAAAATCACTATTATTTTTATAGTGATTTTTTGTTATTTTAACGCAAAAAATGGGTATTGACTTACACACAAAAACATGGTATAATTTTGATAAGAAAAATACAAAAAGGAAAAAAAAATGGAACTTTCATTTAACAGTTACACAAAAAACGATTTGGCAATTTTTTATGCCAACAACAGTGATGAATATTTAAGAACAAAAATCACAGAAATTCACAAATTATATGACGAACTTCAAGGAAACTGCAATTCAAATTTAACAGGAGATGACATTAACAAAAGATCTGAAACATATAGGTCTGTTGTTAGTTTTGCTTTTGTCGTTAAATCATTAACAGATGCTGAGCTTGATGCATTTTTATTGAGTGGGCAAAAAGTTTCCGATCTAATTAAGCAAAATCCAGCAAATGATAGTTTAAGTGAAAAAGCAAAGCAAATAAAACATCGTTCGCCATTTTATTCAATGCTAAAATTAGAAAAAAGGTTGAGATTATCAGAAAACGGCTTAATTGATTTAACCGAAAAGAAAAGATTAGACTCAAGTATTTGCGTTCACCTATCATCATCAACACATTCAACAAAACCATCTAAGCAAACATTTAGAATTGGCACATCAATCCTCTACCCTATTATGGCAATTGTTCACGATGAATTAACAACAGCACGAAGAGAAGAATGGGCAGAACTCATAACTCTTGTTGATAATTTTAGAAAAGAAAATCTTGGAGTTGACTTCACCGCAATTCACAAAAATAACGAAATGGAAGAAGCAAGAAACACAAAACAACTTAAACCTGTTTTGGATGTTATTACCCCAGAAAAAGAAAAAAGAGAAAATGTTGGATTGGATGTTCCACAGAGTGCACCAAAAAGAGAACACGCAAAGATTGTTATATCAGAAGAAATCATCAACCAAATGGCACAAGACAAACAATTTGTGACAAACCAAGATTTTATTTTGTATGCCAAACAAGAGTTTTTGAGTCAAGAAGAATATGACTATGCAAGTCTTGGTAAATATATTGTTTACATAACAGACAAAATTGTGCAAGGTTCTGGTGATGGCACCAGAGTGTCAGCTGGCAACAAAAGCACAGCAAGTTCATCAGAAGAAGCAGATTTAAACAAGCAACAAGATGACGAAAACCACTTGGACTATTTTGAATTTAGACCATTCAAAAATGCAGAAACCCCTCAAGAGGTTCGAAACAAATTTGAACAACTACCAAAAGAAATCCAAGATTCTTTTGTAAGTAATTTTAGTGACACTAAACAA
>CAMPBB010000066.1 GCA_946635125.1 uncultured Clostridia bacterium | reverse complement strand
CTGAACTTTCCAAATACATTTGAGCATCTTCAACAGAAAGTGGAACGATGTCAAAACTCTTATATTTGTTAACTGAATTTTTTGTTTGAGGAATGAAGTTTGCATCATCATCTTCAAAATACAACCAGTCTCTATCCACAAGAGCATTCTTTTTAATTTTATCTTTTAATTTTGAACTATATTTAACAATTTGTTTTTCAATTTTTGGAAGTGCCATGTCGATGTTTTGATACATGTTGTCACTTTGAACTTCACTTCTAAACAAAAGTCCTTTGTCTTTTATTGTTAGTTCAAGTTTTAATAAATCATTTTCTTTTTTGCAAAGAATTCTTATGTCAGCATCATCACTAAAATACTTGTCAAGTTTCTCAACTTTCTTTTGGATTATGTCTTTTAATTTTGCGCTAACATTATAGTTTTTTGAAGAAATTTGTATTTTCATAATTTCCACCTCCAAGATAAATTATAGTTTTTATTTTTCTATTGTCAATCTTTTTTACGACTTTATCACAAGTTTTTCGTTTTCATAGTCAACAACAACTTTTGAACCATCTTGAATCTTTCCAAGCAAAATGCTGTCTGCTAGTTTATCTTCAATTTCTTGTTCAATAACTCTTCTTAATGGCCTTGCACCCCACTCACTGTTAAAACCTTTGTATACCAAATATTTTAAAGCATCTTCTGTTAATTTTAATTTAATGTTTTGGCTTGTGAGTTTGTTTGATAGTTTTGTGATTAAGAATTTTGCAACCATTGCTAGTTCCACTTTTGTGAGTGCCTTAAACACAACAATGCTGTCTATTCTGTTTAAAAACTCTGGTCTAAATTTTAGTTTAACAGCTGATAACAAAATTTGTTTTGCTTGTTCATCTAACGCCTTTTGCTCTTCTTCAGTTTGTGCTTTGTGATATTTTTGTCTGTTGCTTTTATATTCATCATCAGTAACCCCTGCGTTGCTGGTCATTATTATTATTGTGTTTTTAAAGTTAACAACTCTGCCATGGCTGTCTGTTAATCTTCCATCATCTAATATTTGAAGCAAAATGTTGAAAACATCTGGGTGTGCTTTTTCAATTTCATCAAACAAAACAACAGAATATGGTTTTCTTCTAACTTGTTCAGTGAGTTGCCCTGCGTCTTCATGTCCAACATATCCTGGAGGGGAGCCAATGATTTTGCTCACTGAATGTGCTTCCATATATTCACTCATATCAAGCCTTATAATGTGATTTTCATCGTCAAACAAGGCTTCTGCTAGTGCTTTTGAAAGCTCTGTTTTTCCAACACCTGTTGGACCAATGAACAAAAATGTCCCAATTGGTCTATTTGGGTCTTTAAGCCCCGCTCTTGCCCTTCGAATTGCCTTTGAAACAGCAATAACTGCTTCATCTTGCCCAACAACACGCTTGTGAAGAACATTTTCAAGATTTAACAGTTTTTGTTTTTCGCTTGTTGTAAGTTTTGAAACTGGAATTCTAGTCCAAGCACTAACAACGCTTGCAATGTCATCAAATCCAATTGAAACTGTTTTGTTTTGCTTGTCTTCTTCAATTTTTTTCTTCATTTCTTCAATTTTTTGAGAAACTGAATTTATTTTATCACGAATTGATGCTGCTTTTTCAAAGTTTTGAGCAATGATTGCTTCTTTTTTGTCTTGTTCTAGTTGCAATAATTCTTCTTGCTTTTGTTTTAATGGTGCTGGAGTTGTCATTTTTTGAACTTTTGCTCTTGAACTTGCTTCGTCAATAAGGTCAATGGCTTTGTCTGGCAAACTCCTGTCCATAACATAACGGTCACTTAATGTTGCTGCTGCCTCAATTGCTTCATCTGTTATTTTAACCTTGTGAAATGCTTCATATGAGTCTTTTAGCCCTTTTAAAATTTCAATTGTTTGTTTAACCGTTGGAGGGTTCACAACAACTGGTTGAAAACGCCTTTCAAGAGCCTTGTCTTTTTCAATAAACTTTCTATATTCATCTGTTGTTGTGGCTCCAATTGTTTGAAGTTCTCCACGGGCAAGATAAGGCTTTAACATATCGGCTGGGCTTACCTCACCTTTTTCTGCTCCAGCTTGTGCAAGTGTGTGAAGTTCATCAATAAACACAATAATATTTTTTTGCTTAATGATTGTTTCAATTGCGTCTTTCAGTTTTTCTTCCATGCTTCCACGATATTTTGTTCCCGCCATAAGCGAGCCAATATCTAAAGAGAAAATCATTTTGTCTTTCAAAAATTCTGGAACTTTGTCTTTAACAATTGCGTGAGCCAGCCCTTCAACAACAGCAGACTTTCCAACCCCCGCTTCACCAATTAAAACTGGATTATTCTTTGTTTTACGGCAAAGAATTTCAATAACTCTTTGAATTTCATCTTCTCTTCCAATAATTGGGTCTATTTTGTTTTCTCTTGCTTTTTGAGTTAAATCTATTCCAAGAGATAAAAGTTTTTTTGGAAGATTTGAGTTTGCCTGATCATCTCGCTCCAAACTGATAACTCCATCATCGTCATCGTCAGGAATGGTTGCAGCAACTCCTTCTTTTAAAACTTGCAACAAGTCGTCACGAAGGCTTACGATGTTTATTTTAAAACCATCAACAAGCATTTTAACTGCATTATTATCTGAACTTGACAAAAGAGAATATGTGACATGTTCTGTTCCAATAAAATCGTGTCCTAATGTGTTTGCGATGCTTTTTGCATTTCTTAAAACTTCATTAACACTTGGTGAAAATTCAATTTGTTTTGCGTTTGTGCTAAGTCCTTTTTTAAACCTTTCATCAAAAACTTGCAAAAATGTGTGCTGATTAACTCCATAACGCTCCAAAAGTTTTGAAGACAAACACTCATCCATTGAAATTATTCCAAACAATAAATGCTCTGTTCCAAGTTCAGTTTGCCCACTTTGTGCTGCAAGTTCTCCTGCATTTTGTAGTGCAAATTTAACCATTTGAGTGTAACCACTGCTTTGATACATTTTTCCATCTCCATAAATTAGTTTTGTTTTGCTTTTACAAGTATTTCGTCAATTGCTTTTTGACATTCATCATAAATTTTTTCAATTGGTCTGCCAATATAATATGAACCATTTTCATACAAAATGTTCCCAGCAACCATTGTCATCACAACATCGCTCATTTGCCCACTATAAACAAGGTGTGAAATCAAATCTGTGTGTGGACGCCAATGAGGCTCTGAAATTGAAATTCTAATGATATCTGCTTGATATCCTTCTTTGAGTTGCCCAATCTTGTCTTCCAAAAACATTGCCTTTGCTCCGCCTCTTGTTGCCATTTTGATAACATCTTTTGCTGGCATTATTGATGCGTCTGAAAACAATACTTTTTGTGATGTTGAAGCCAAAAACATTTCTTTGAACATGTCAAGCCTATTGTTGCTTGCAACGCTGTCTGTTCCAAGGCTTGTGTTAATGCCTTTTTGCATATATGTGTATATTGGTGCAATTCCGCTTGCCAATTTTAGATTGGAAGACATGTTGATTGAAACATTAACATCATGCTTTTTGAATATTTCCATGTCTTCTTTGTCAACATGAATTCCGTGTGCTATTGTTGCTGGATAATCAAAAAATCCAAGGTCTTCCAAATATTTCACTGGGGTTTTCCCTGTGTTTTTCTCGCAATTTCCAACTTCTTCCAAAGTTTCACAAAGGTGAATTGTTTGAGGAAGATTATATTTTTTTGCTAAATATGTGCAGTCTATAAGCCCCATTTCGTCAAGTGAAATTATGCTGTGAGAAGACACAAAAAATGTGACCAACGGATTGTTTTTCATAAGGGCAGCATATCTGTTTTCCCAATCATGTCTGCGTTCTTCTTTGTTTAACTTATATCGAACATCAATGTGAATTGCACCTCTCATCTTTGAAACTTCAAAAGCAAAAAGTGGTGCTTGTTGGTGAAAATAATTGTTTAACACACATGTTGTTCCACCCCTAACCATTTCAGCAATTGAAAGCATTGTTGCCCAAAAAGAATGTTCTGGTTTTAAATATTGCTCTAGCGGTCTTATTTGGTCATACCACCAGCTGTTAAAAGAAGTGTTTTCAGCCAAACTCCTGAATATTTGCATTGGAAGATGTGCGTGCGTGTTAACAAAGCCAGGCATAATAATATCGCCAAAACAGTTAATTTTCTTGTCTGCCAAAAAGCCAACTTTTGGCCCTCCAACATACACAATTTTGTCGTCATCAACCCAAACTTCTCCGTTTTCATAAACATTGAAGTCATCGTCACAAGTTATCACATAAGCATTATAAAATCTAGTTTTCATTTTCTCCTCCACTACTTCAAT
>CAMPBB010000065.1 GCA_946635125.1 uncultured Clostridia bacterium | reverse complement strand
GTCAAAAACACTTTTTTAACAGCATTTTCACAAAAAAATCAACTTTTTTTATGCTTTTTTTGCAATTATTTCACAATTTTAAAACTAACTTGTCTTTTTTGAAGATTTGTTTGAGTGCATTCAACCCTAACTTTTTGTCCAAGTTGAAAACTGTTGTCGTGCCCTTTTAAGAGGTATTGGTCCTCAATGTAGGCATATGTGTCACGAGGCAAATCTTCTTCCGCGCAAAGCCCTTCAACAGTGTTATCAAGTTCAACAAACACACCAAATGTGTTCACACCGCTAACAATTGCATCAAATTGCTGTCCAATTTTGTCTTGCATAAATTCTGCTTTTTTAAGGTCATCAACAGCCCTTTCAGCACCTTCTGCAAGTTTTTCTCTTTCACTAGACAAAATGCTGGCATCTGCAATAAAATCACCATAGTAATTTATTGTGTTTTCATCAGGTTTTTTCAAAATTAAATTCCTTAAAACTCTGTGCACAACAAGATCTGGGTAACGCCTTATTGGCGATGTGAAATGACAATAAAATTCTGCAGCAAGACCAAAGTGCCCTAAGTTTTTGCTTGAATATCTTGCTTTTTGAAGTGAACGAAGCATAACTTTATTCACAACTTCTTCATATGGTTTTCCTTTTATGTCATACAAAAGTTTTTGCAAATCTTTTGGTGTTACTGTTTCTGGCTGACCGTTAATGTGCTGGCCAAGCCCTGAGCAGAACTTAAAAAATGCACTCATTTTCATTCCATCAGGCTGTTCATGAACACGATACATTGATGGAACATGCTTTTGAGTTGTTTCTTTGGCAACAATTTCGTTGGCTAAAAGCATAAAACTTTCAATGAGCATATGAGCTGTGTTTCTTTCATACTTTTGAATGTCAACAACTCTTCCAGCATCATTTAAAATGATTTTTGCTTCTGGAACATCAAGTTCAAGTGCTCCACGCCTTTCTCTTTTCTTTAACAAAAGTGCGTGAAGTTTTTCCATTAGTTTAAACTTTGGAACAAGGGCTTCATATTTCTTGCTAACTTCTTTGTCTCCTTGCAAAATTGCATAAACATCATCATATGTCATTCTGGCAGAAGACTTTATCACACCT
This sequence comes from uncultured Clostridia bacterium, assembly GCA_946635125.1. Taxonomy (GTDB): domain Bacteria; phylum Bacillota; class Clostridia; order Christensenellales; family UBA1242; genus UBA7584. The sequence continues at coordinate 3,221 of CAMPBB010000065.1, read as the reverse complement.
TCACAAATTTTGTATGACTTTATGTTTGCGTTGTGGTCTAGGTCCACAATAACAGACATTGTTAGTCTTTCAACACCTGGGTTTAATGAACAAATTCCATTTGAAAGTTCTTTTGGAAGCATTGGCAAAACTCTGTCCACAAAATAAACACTTGTGGCACGCTTGTAGGCTTCTTTGTCTAATGCTGAATTTGGCTTAACATAATAACTCACATCAGCAATGTGAACGCCAAGCCTAAATCCATCTTCTGTTTCTTCAATTCCAATTGCGTCATCAAAGTCTTTTGAATCAACTCCATCAATTGTGACAATTTGCTGTTTGGTGAAGTCTTCTCTACCATTTTTGTCTTGCTCTCTAACTTCTTGTGGCATGCTTCTTGCTTCTTCCATAACATCAAAGCCAAATTCTTCATATAGGTTATACTCACGAATAATAGACAAGATGTCAACGCCTTTTTGATTCATGTCACCCAAAACTTCAATAATTCTGCCCTCTGGACTCTTGTTTCCACCTTCTGCGTTTGTTATTCTAACAACAACTTTATCTAAATGTTTTGCTTTAAGGTTTTTGTCTAATTTCACAAAAATATCTGAAAAGTTTTTGTTGTCATCTGGCCTAACAAAAGCAAATTTGTTGTTTTTGTTGTTTAAAAGAAGAGTTCCAACAATGTTGTCGTTGTTTCTTTGAACAACTTTAAAAACTTCGCCTTCACTTCTGCCATCACTTAAAGTGTTGATTTTAATTAACACAATGTCTTTGTTTAGTGCGTTTTTTAGTTTTGCATGAGGAATGAAAACATCATCAATTTCTTCATCAAGCATTTTGCAAAAAGCAAATCCCCTTGAATGCCCTGTTAACTTTCCTTTGTGAAGATTAAGTTTATCAATGCTCACAATTTTTTGTCCACCCGACAAAACAAGTTCGCCATCTTTTAAAAGCTCCGTAACACGAGAAAAAGCCTCGGGAAGTTCAATCCCCAAACCTTCACTAATTTTTTTTGCAAGTTCTTGTTGTGTTAAATAATCCAAGTTATTGGTTTTTATGTATTCTAATATGTTATCCATTTTTTCCCCTAATCACAAAAGTTATTTTAAAACGCAAAAGAGGACAAGTTGTGTCCCCTTAAAATTAAATGTTTCCTGAAACAATTGAGTGCAAAATAAAGTAAGCAATTGTCATCACTGCCATTGCTATTGCAATTCCAGCAGTCCATTTTTTAAGTCTACCCTCAGTTGTTTTTCCTTTGTTGTGTGAATAGTAAGTTGCTTGCATTCCAGTGATTGCATTTGACCCACCACCACTATTACCTTTTTGGCATAAAACCAAAACAATTATTGCCAAAGCACAAACACCCATCAAAGCAACAAGAACAACCTTGATTACTGCAAGTGTGTTGTAAAGTGCTGGGTCGGCTCCAAGCATTAAATTTAGCGGGTTAAACATAATTCCTCCATGTTAAATATGTGTTATAGCAAAAATTATAACACAAAGTTTTTTATATTTCAAGCAATTTCACAAAATTTAACCTTTTATCTAATAAAAGCAAACGCAAAGGCAAGGCCAATGAACACAATGGCAAGGAAGAGTTTTCCATATTTGATTGGCTCTTTGCCTTCTGTGTCTTTCTTTTTGTTTAAGCTTCTTGCCAAAAAGAAAAATCCAACTGCCAAGAAAACAAGAACAAGTGAATATCTTAATGCTGGTGAAATATCGCGGAAAACCGTGTTTACCATATCATTAAAAAAATCAAGTAACATAAAATTTAACATAACAAAATTTCCTTTTTTACTTTATTAAGCTTTCAGAAGTCATTTCTTCTGGAATTTTTATATTCATAAGCTGACAAATTGTTGGTGCAAAAGATGAAAGCCCAAACTTACCTTTTTTTAATTTCACGCCTTTGTCTGTTACCAAAAACGGAACTGGATTTTTTGTGTGAGTTGTTGACATTCCTGCCTTTTCACGCATGTCTTCAATGTTGCCGTGATCTGCTGTTATAACACAAACATATCCCATGTCTGTTGCTGCGGTTACAACTTTTTCTAATGCTTTGTCAAGCGTTTCAAGAGCAACAACTGCTGCCTTAAAGTTTCCTGTGTGACCAACCATGTCGGCATTTGAAAAGTTTATTAAAATAAAGTCATATTTTTCACTAACAATTGCCTTTTCAACTGCTTTTGAAATTTCCATTGCTTTCATTTGCGGAAATGAGGCAAAGTTTTCAACATTTTCACTTTCAATCAATATTCTGTCTTCACCCCTATATGGCTTTTCAACCCCACCATTAAAGTAATAAGTGACATGAGCATATTTTGTTGTTTCTGAAACTTTTAATTGTTTCAGTCCCAAAAGACTTATGTGTTTTGACAGTGTCATGTCAATTTTTAGTGGTGCAAAAGCATATTTCACATTTTTAAATTTTGCATCAAACAAACACATTGAAGTGCAAACAACTGGCGGAAGTTTTCTTTCAAAGTGTGAAAACTTTTTGGCTGAAAAAGCTTCTGTTATTTGTCTCATGCGGTCTGGCCTAAAATTAAAGAAGAAAATTTCATCATTTTTGCTCATTTTTTCAAAACCATCAATAACATATGGTGGAATAAATTCGTCACTTGTTTTCTTTTCATATTCAACATCGAAAACATTTTCAAAATGCGGTGCTTTCAAACCTTTTCCAACTGAAAACAATTTGTAAGCTTCTTCTGTTCTGTTCCATCTTTGTTCTCTATCCATGGCATAAAATCTTCCACAAACGCTAACAATTTTTCCAACGCCAATATTGTTTATTTCTTCTTGAAGTTTTTCCAAAAATTCTCTTCCAGAATCTGGCGCTGTGTCTCTTCCGTCTGTTATGGCGTGCACAAAAACCTTTTCAAGCCCTTGTTGTTTTGCCAATTTTAAAGTTGCAACAAGATGATTTAAGTTGCTGTGGATTCCTCCTTCAGAAACCATTCCAATAAGGTGAAGCACTGAATTTTTCTTCTTAACCCTTTTCATTTGGTTGACCAAAACTTCATTTTTAAAAAAAGATTTGTCTTCTATTGCATTGTTTATCATCATAAAGGATTGATAAACACATTTTCCCGCACCCAAATTAAGATGTCCAACTTCACTTCCGCCCATCTGCCCTTCTGGAAGTCCAACAAATTCTTCACTTGCATTTAACTCTGTTTGCGGATAATCTTTTATAAGTTTTTTATAAAAAGGCATTTTTGCAACAA
>CAMPBB010000064.1 GCA_946635125.1 uncultured Clostridia bacterium | reverse complement strand
GGTTATGGTTGATTGTTCAAATCTAAAAAGTGCTGGGAGCGTGCTTGTTAGTCATGTTAGCAGCCAAATTGGCTTAAAAACCAAACAAGTGGAAAAAGATAGAAAAACACTTTCTCCAACAATAAGTGTCAATTTGTCTAATTTAAAAGAATGTGGGGTATTAACTGCTAAAGATTGCCATATTGAAAATTTGGATAATTTATCAAAATGCCGTGAAGTTTATGTTACTAACTCAATAATAAATAGTTTAAGTAATCTCAAATCTGTGGATGATATGGAAATAGACAATTCAAAAATTGGAAACATAAATAACCATAATGTTAAAAATATTTTAAAAATTGATGATAACAACTATTCACGAGATGTGATTAGTGCAAATTCTGCCATTTTAACTGAAAACAACGCTGAAATAATTAAGGCAGTAAATTATGAAAAAGAATATGTTCACTTGGGTGACGGAATTGTTAATTTTAAAGAACTAAAAGAAAGGGCAGAAAAACTTGAAATTAAAAAAAGTGAAGAAGTGTTTTCCACAATCAAGAATCGCTGCAGAAAACAGGAAGATGAAATAACTTTAAAGCACTAACAAAAAACAAACCAAAAAATGGTTTGTTTTATTTTATGAATTTTGTTTTGACAAACAAATTATCTTCATTTGGCTTTTTTTGTGTTAAAAGAGAGTAAAGCCTTTCGCATTTGTTGTCGATTTCATTAAGTTTTCTTGCAAGACTATTGTTTTGTAAAACAAAGTCAGCATCATTTTTTCTTAAAATTATTTTTGACTTAGACTTTGTTATTTCTGGCATCATTTTTTTGTTATCACATAGTGCCACAACTTTTAAGTATGGCAAATATTTGCGTGAAAAGGCTTGTTTAATTAAAGTTTTATCAATTTTTAAAACATTTGATAGCAAAATTCTTTCAATTCTGTTTTTTGTGTATCTTTTTCCACAAGCAGAGCAAAGAAAATCATCATAATTTGTGCTTTTAATGGATTCATTATATATTTTTTTGTCCAAACCTTCGCTAACATCAAAGATTTTTGATAAGTTTAAAGCATCAAGTCTTGCATTAAGAAGTTTAATGTTGTTAAATAGTTCAGTGTTTGGGAAATTTTGCATAGTTTGAGATTTTGTTAAAATGTTAAAACTTTCTTCATCAAGCATTTGTTTGGCTTTTTTGATATTTTTTTCTTCCATGCACATTTTTCTAATTTCTGTTGCACTAATTTTGCTTTCTCTTTTAAAGGTGATTGGTGTTAGCTTTAAGTTTTCTCTAAGCAAAACTTTTGCATATTCAACAGCCAAAATGTTGTTGGGGTAGGAAAGCAGTGTTTTTGTGATTTTAGGGCTTTTAAATGAGCAAATATTGTTGTCAATAACAAAGTTTAAAGCCTTTTGCTTTGAAATATTTAGAGAAAAACCTTGTTCCAAAAAGTTTTTTAAAGCCATTTTATATTCTTTTGGCTCATTGTTTAAAAATGATGCAAGTTCCAAAATTGCGTCAATGTTTCCACATTCACTGCCAAAACAAATGTGCGTGATGTTTGAAAAAGAAGAAACTGCCTTTATGGTGAAATTTGCAAACATTTCAGCATTTAAAATTGTTAGGGCGTTTGGAATTTCAAACACTGCATCACAGCCACCCAAAATTGCCATTTCAGCTCTTAATTGTTTGTCTAAAATGCAAGGGGTGGCACGCTCATTAAAATTTTGCCCCATAAAGCAAAAAATATGGTCACACAAAGTTTTTTGCCTTGCTTGTTCAATAAGTTTTTTATGCCCCAAGTGAAAGGGGTTAAATTCAGCAATAATTGCACAAATTTTCATTTTAACACCTCAATCAAAAGATATCAATTTTTTGAATTATTAGCAAATGAAAAAGGCATTTTTTTTTAAAATTGTGAACTTTTTATTTTATTATGATAAAAAATTATTGACAAAACACAAAATATAATATATACTTAATTTGTAAAAATTTTACACATTATTATTTTTGGAGGTCAAACACTATGGCAACGCCTAAATCAAGAACCTCTAAAGCAAGAAAACATTCAAGATTTGCAAATTGGAAGATTTCTGGACCATCAATTTCAGAATGCCCAAGATGCCACGAACCAAAACTTAACCACAGAGCTTGCAAGAAATGTGGTTATTATGATGGAAAAGAAGTTCTTGTTGTAGAGAAAGAAAAGAAAGAAGAAGAGAAATAATCTCTTCTTTTTTTTGATTAAAGTTGTGAAAACACGCCATTTTGCTTGCTTAAATGCGTTTGTTATGCTAAACTTAAACCATAAATTATAATTTATGGTGGGATTAGTTTATGAAAATTTTAGTCGATGCTTTTGGGGGCGACAATGCTCCAGAAGAAATAATAAATGCAAGCCTTTTGGCACTTTTTAAACACAAGGACTTAAAAATCACCTTGGTTGGAAAAGCTGAAATCATTCAAGATAACCTTATTGGTAAAAAATATGACCAAGCAAGGCTTGATATAATTGATGCTAGGGAAGTTATTGGGTGTGATGAAGCACCAGTTGAGGCAATAAGAACAAAAAAAGATAGTTCAATTGTTAGGGCAATTGAAGAACTTAAAACAAAGCCAGACGAATATTCTGCTTTTGTGTCTGCTGGAAGCACTGGGGCACTTTTGTCTGCGGCTGTGTTAAAACTTGGAAGAATTAGAGGAATTAACAGGCCAGTTTTGGCACCTGTTCTTCCAACAGCAAAGGGAACACCAGCCATTTTGGTCGACAGTGGAGCAAACATGGATGCAAAACCACAAAACCTTGTTCAATTTGCAATGCTGGCTCATGTTTATATGAACAAAGTTTTGGGAGTTAAAAAGCCAAGAGTGGCACTACTTAATGTTGGAGTTGAAGAGTCAAAAGGAAATGAACTCACAAAAGAAGTTTATCCACTTTTAAAAGCTATGCCAATAAATTTTGTTGGAAACATGGAAGCAAGAGATTTTTTGAGCGGCGACTATGACATTATTGTTGCAGACGGCTTTGCGGGCAATGTTTTGCTGAAATCAACCGAAGGAGCACTAAAAATGCTTATGACTGAAATTAAAACCACCATAAAAAGCGGATTTTGGTCAAAAATTGGTGGGCTTTTAATTAAGAAAAAGGTTGGAGAACTAAAAAAGAAATTTGACTATGAGGGCTTTGGTGGTTCTGTTTTGCTTGGAACAAAGGGAGTTGTGATAAAGGCTCATGGCTCAACAAAAACAAAAGGATTTGTTGCTGCAATTGAACAAGCAATGGTTGTTGGAGAAAGCAATATTTTGCAAATTATTGAAAAAGAATTTGAGAAAATGGATAGTTTAGAGCACTTGCAAGAAAAAGCAGATGTTAGCAAAGCAATTGATGAAGATAAGCAAAACAAAGATAGCAACGAGGAATAAAATGATTGAAAAAAAAGTTTTAACGCCAAAATATGATGAAGTTGAAAAAAAACTTGGTTACAAATTTTCAAATCGTGAGCTTTTGGAAACAGCCCTAACACACACAACACACGCAAACACTTATGGTGGTGAGAGCAATCAAAGGTTGGAATTTTTGGGCGATGCTGTTTTGGGAGTTGTTGTTGCTGAGTTTTTGTATAGGAATTTTTCAGAGCGTGAAGGCGTTTTGAGCAAGATGAGAAGCAGGCTTGTTGACGAAGAAAATTTGTCAAAACTCATCGACAAAATGGGGCTGAAAACTCACCTTAGAGTTAGTGAAGGAAGTGCACATGAACTTCAAAATCTTCACAGCGTTAAGGCGGATTTGTTTGAGGCAATTTTAGGGGCAATTTTTTTGGATTCAAATTTTCACACAGCAAGTGGGTGGTGCTTAAACAAACTTGGAATAGACAAAAACAACGCCAAGAAAAAAATTGTTGCAACAAAAGACTATAAATCACTTCTTCAAGAAGCAATGCAACAACAAGGCAAAAAAGTTGTTTACAAGTTAATAAAACAAGAGGGCAAGCCTCATGAAAGGGAATATACCATTCAAATTTCTGTTGATGGTGTTTTGGGTGCAACGGCAACAAATACATCAAAAAAACTTGCAGAAATGGAAGTGGCGAAAAAAACATTAAAAGATAAGGGGTTATTATGAGTTTTAAAAGACTGGAAGTTAGTGGTTTTAAATCATTTGCAGACAAATTAAAGGTTGACTTCAACCCGGGAATAACAGCAATTGTTGGACCAAATGGTTGTGGAAAAAGTAATGTTGGTGATGCCATTAGATGGGTTTTGGGTGAACAGAGTGCAAAAAACCTTAGAGGTTCAAACATGCAAGATGTTATCTTTAAGGGAAGCCAGAACAGAAAGGGACTTTCATTTTGTGAAGTGTCACTTGTTTTTGATAATGCTCAAAAACTTTTTAACACCGATTATGACGAAGTTGTTTTAACAAGAAAGTTATATCG
>CAMPBB010000063.1 GCA_946635125.1 uncultured Clostridia bacterium | reverse complement strand
GTGCTATTTATGATGTTTTTCTTTTTGGCAACATTTATGGACCCATGGGGTAAGTTTGTTGCAGTTGCATTATTTATCGTTGCAGCATTAACAGACATGCTCGATGGAAAAATTGCAAGAAAAACAGGGCAGGTTACTGACCTTGGAAAACTTTTAGACCCAATTGCAGACAAACTTTTGTATAACATTGGCTTTTTGTTAATCGTTTGCAGTGGTGTTATTCCATTTTATCCATGCGGAATAATTGCTTTTGCAATACTATTATTTAGAGATTTTATTATTGATGGATTAAGGCAAATTGCAGCAACAAAAGGTGTTGTTATTCAAGCTTTTTGGTCAGGGAAAATTAAAGCAGTTTTGCAAGACATTCACATTCCAATGTTTATGGTTTTGGCAGCAACAAGAATGTTTGAAGGTGACTTTTGGAATATCTTTAACACAATTTTGATGTATGTTGCCTTTGCTGTTTTGGTTGCAGCAACAATTGTAACAATTTGGTCAGCTTGTGACTATATTTTTAGAAGCAAAGACATTGTGTTTGCAAATGCAAAAAATCAAGAAAAAAACAAAAAAGTAGAAAAAGATGAATAGTAACATAATTGCTCTTAAAACCCAAGAAACTGAACAAGACTTTTCTGCCATAATTGAACCAAAAATTACTCAAAAAATGGCTGAAGTTGGGGTGGAGATAACAAAGTCTATAACTTTTACTTCTGCCACACACTTGCAAAAAAGTATGTTTTATTTGTTAGAGGCATGCTCAATTGTTTTTGTTTCTTTTTCTTGCGATGGTTTTGATTCCATTTTGGGTGAAATAAACAAATTTTACGCAGTTCAATCAAAAGATTTTAGTTGCGGAAAATATTGGCATGATGAAGCAAACAACAGATTTTGTTTGCTTTTCAACATTGAAAACACAAATTTTATTCACAAAATTGACGACAAATTTTTAAAATCACTATTTGCACCAACAAAATATCAAACTGTTATAAAAACTTTTGGCATAAGTGACTTTGAAATTAAAAAAGCATTAGCAAAAATTGAAAAACCAAATGAATTTGAATATTTCATAACATCAAATTACCTTGACTGCCAAATTAACATTTTGTGCCCAGGAGATTTTTATAACAGCAAGCAATTAAACAATTATGTTCAAACAATTTATCAATTGCTTGAAAAATATGTTTATAGTGATAAGCCTTTGTCTCTTTATGATTGCTTACAAGAAATTTTGGATATAAGAAACATTAAGATAAGTTTTTGTGATTTTTTTACCGCTGGGAAATTTCAATATATTTTAAAAAACAACTTAAAGTCATACGCCAAAAATGTGGCAGAATTTGTTGAAATATTTGATAATAGTGAACTAGTTAAAAAAATTAGTTTCAAGCAAGAAATACTGGAAAAACCGGGGTTAAAACAAGATGAACTCATATATGAAACAGCAGTTTGCTTGCTTGGACACAAAAAAAGCGATATTTCAGTTGTTTTATTTAAAGATGGAGACAAATATTATATTGCCATGGGGGATGATGAGGCAATACACTTATATAAATACACATTCACGCAGTCTCAAAATTTCATAACTCAAATAATTATTCAAACAACAATTTTTAAATTGATTAAAAAAATTAAGAAAAATAGTGGACTTTTTTAAAACAATATGTTAAAATTAGAACATATGAACGAAAAGAGAGGATAAAATTTATGAACGAAACAGATAGAGCAAAAATACTTGAGCAAACAATTGCTCAAATTGAAAAACAATTTGGAAAGGGCTCAATTATGAGGCTTGGTGACACTGTTCAAGAAAATATTGATGTTTTTCCAACAGGGTGTTTAACTCTTGATTTAGCACTTGGAATTGGTGGAGTTCCAAGGGGAAGGATTGTTGAAATTTATGGTCCAGAAAGTTCTGGTAAAACAACAGTTGCTCTTCACATTTGTGCTGAAGCTCAAAAGCAAGGTTGCGTTGCTGCTTTTATTGATGCAGAACACGCCTTAGACCCAATTTATGCCCAAAAACTTGGTGTTGACATCAAAGATTTGTTTATCTCTCAACCAGACAACGGAGAGCAAGCTCTTGACATTGTTGAAAGTTTGGTTAGAAGTGGTGGAGTTGACCTTATTATTGTTGACTCTGTGGCAGCTCTTACGCCAAAAGCCGAAATTGATGGTGAAATGGGTGATTCTCATGTTGGATTGCTTGCAAGACTTATGAGTCAAGCAATGAGAAAATTAACAGCAATTATCAACAAATCACACACTTGCGTTGTGTTCATTAACCAGCTTCGTGAAAAAGTTGGAGTTATGTTTGGAAACCCTGAAACAACAACTGGTGGAAAAGCTTTAAAGTTCTATGCAAGTGTTAGACTTGATGTTAGAAAAAGTGACACCATAAAAGACGGTGCAGATGCAATTGGAAGCCGAACAAAAGTTAAAGTTGTTAAAAACAAACTTGCTCCACCATTTAAGACTGCTGAATTTGACATAATTTATGGAAAAGGAATTTCAAAGGAAGGGTGCATTCTTGACCTTGCTATTGAAAATGACATAATTCAAAAAAGTGGTGCATGGTTTGCTTACAATGATGAGAAAATTGGTCAAGGCAAAGAGAATGCAAAACTATTTTTGATGCAAAATCCAAACATTTGCAATGAAATTGAAGCACAAATTCGTGACATTGTTAAAAACAAACCAATGATATAATAAAAAAAGCCCAATAGGAAAGAATTGCTATTGGCTTTTTTATTTTTAAATAATGCTTGACTTATGATGATTTTTAAATTAAAATAATAATGTATAAAAATTAATTATTAAATTTTTTTATATAATATATAAAGGAGATAAAAGTATGAACTCAACAAGTGTTTTTATGCTTGGTGTTAGTTCAGTTAGTTTTGTCTTATCAATTTTCGGGGCTTTAATTTTGGGGGCAATTGCCACTTTTTTCGTTGTGAAAATTGTTCAAAAAAAGAAAGTTCAAAAAGCAAAACAAGATGCGAAACTCATAATTGATAATGCTCAGCAAGATGCTAAAAATATTATAAAAGAAGCAAAACTGACAGCACAAGAAAACGCATTAAATGTTAAGACTAATGTTGAAAATGAACTAAACGCCAGAAGAGCAGAACTTGAAAAATTAAATGACAGATATTTAAAGAGAGAAGAGTTTATTAACAACAAAGAACAAACTCTTGACAATAAATTAGAAAATCTTGAAAAAGAAAGAAAAGAAATTGAAGCAGTTAAGAAAGAACTTGAAAACGGTTTCTTAACGCTTGAAAATGAAAAAGGAAAAATTATTGCAGAATTAGAGCGTGTTTCAAATCTTCCAAAAGAAGAGGCAAAAAAACAACTAATGCAAGAAATGGAAGATGAAGCAAGGCATGAAGCATTGCAAACACTGAAAACAATTGAGCAAGACACAAAAGAAACAGCAAACAAAAAAGCCACAGAAATAGTGTCTCTTGCAATTCAAAAATATTCTGCCGACATAACAAGCGAAAGCACAGCAACAACTGTTATGCTTCCAAATGAAGAGATGAAAGGTCGTCTTATTGGAAGAGAGGGAAGAAACATAAAAGCAATTGAACAAGCAACAGGAGTTGACTTAATTATTGACGACACACCAGAAGCAATTGTTTTGTCTAGTTTTGACCCAGTTAGACGAGAAATTGCGAAGAAATCTATTGAAAAACTTATGCAAGATGGAAGAATTCATCCAGGAAGAATTGAAGAAACAGTTAACAAAGTTTCAAAAGAAATTGAAACTGAAATGAGAGAGGCGGGCGAACAAGCAGTTTTGGAAGCTGGAGTTCACAACATTCATCCAGAACTTATAAAACTTTTGGGAAGAATGAAATATAGAACAAGTTATGGTCAAAACATGTTAAAACACAGTTTGGAAGTTTCATTTATGGCAAGAATGATGGCAGAAGAACTTGGGGTTGATGCAGAGATTGCAAAGCGTGGTGGTCTTCTTCACGACATAGGAAAGGCTATTGACCACGAAGTTGAAGGAACTCATGTTTCTATTGGTGTTGAGCTAGCAAAGAAATATAAAGAAAACAGCAAGGTTATCAACTGCATTGAAGCTCACCATGGAGATGTTGAATTTTCTTGCATTGAAGCAATTTTGGTTCAAGCTGCCGATGTTATTTCATCAAGCAGAGTTGGGGCAAGAAGAGAGACAATGGAAAGCTATATTAAGCGTGTTGAAAAACTTGAAGAAATTTCAAACTCTTTTGATGGTGTTGAAAAAGCATATGCAATTCAAGCAGGAAGAGAAATTCGAATCATTGTTAAACCAGAAGAAATTGATGACGCAAAAGCAATGTTTTTGGCGAAAGATATTGCAAAGAAAATTGAAAGTGAAATGGAGTATCCAGGTCAAATCAAAGTTCATGTTATTCGTGAAACAAGAAGCGTTGAATATGCAAAATAAAAAAAGGCTTTTATGCCTTTTTTTATTTATAAAAGAAT